>CATWLR010000075.1:0-5744 GCA_958351665.1 Veillonella infantium
CTACATTAACCCTGTTGATTCCCGTGAAGCAAGCCTTGAATTACCTAACACTTTGGCTCTCAATTTAGAGGACCCAAAACCAGTGGCAACTATCGATGGCTTCACGACAATGAGCGATGCTGAGTTAGAAGGACTTATCAAAAATTATGGTCTTGCTATGACATTAGCGGACCTTCAAATGATTAGACAACAATATGCAGAGGTAGAACACCGAGATCCTACGATTACAGAAATTCGCCTCTTCGATACATATTGGTCCGACCACTGCCGTCATACCACATTTATGACAGAGTTAACGGATATCTCTATCGAAGCAAGTCGCTTCACAGGCCCTATTGAAGAAGCCCTCGAAGAATACATGGAAGGTCGTGCTGAGCTCTATACAACTAAGAAAAAAGCTCGTTCCCTCATGGACATGGCTACACTAGCCGTAAAAGAATTGCGTCATGCTGGTGGTTTAACAAATCTCGATGAATCCGATGAAATCAATGCATGTACTATCATCGTTCCTGTCGATGTAGACGGAAAGACTGAAGAATGGTTGTTACTATTCAAAAACGAAACCCACAACCACCCTACTGAAATCGAACCATTCGGCGGTGCTGCTACATGCTTAGGCGGTTGTATCCGCGATCCATTGAGCGGCCGCGCTTATGTATATCAGGCTATGCGCGTCACAGGTGCTGGAGATCCACATACTAGCCTTGAAGATACATTAGAAGGTAAATTACCACAAAAGAAAATCACTCAAGAAGCAGCTCGTGGCTATTCCTCTTACGGCAACCAAATCGGTCTTGCTACAGGTGAAGTAAAAGAATATTACCATCCTGGCTACGTAGCAAAACGCATGGAAATCGGCGCTGTTATCGGTGCCGCTCCACGAAATCAAGTACGCCGTGAAACGCCTGTTGCTGGCGATGTTGTGGTGTTATTAGGTGGCAAAACTGGTCGCGATGGCTGTGGTGGCGCTACTGGTTCCTCTAAAGAGCACACAGTAGAATCCCTTTCCACATGTGGTGCAGAGGTACAAAAAGGCAACGCCCTTACAGAACGTAAAATCCAACGCCTCTTCCGTCGTGGTGAAGTAACTACTCTTATCAAACGTTGTAATGACTTTGGCGCTGGCGGTGTATCCGTTGCTATTGGCGAGTTAACAGATGGCGTAACTATCAACCTTGATTTAGTGCCTAAAAAATACGCTGGCCTTGATGGTACAGAATTGGCCATCTCTGAATCTCAAGAGCGTATGGCCTGCGTTATCTCCGCTTCTGATGTAGATACATTCAAAGCGTATTGCGATGAAGAAAACTTAGAATGTACAGTTGTAGCAGATGTGACCGATACAAATCGCCTTATCATGAACTGGAATGGCGAAACAATCGTCGACATTAGCCGTGACTTCTTAAATACAAACGGCGCTAGCCAACAACAAGAGGTTATTGTAAAAGCTCCAACGGATCGTTCTTACTTCTTACGTGGTTCTTCTAGTGCAGATAACTTCAAAGAAAAATGGCTTGCAGCCGTATCCGATTTAAATACAGCCTCTCAACAAGGTTTAGCAGAGCGCTTTGATAGCACAGTTGGCGCAAATACTGTACTCATGCCATTCGGTGGTAAATTCCAAAAGACACCTACTCAAGGTATGGTCGCAAAATTACCTGTGCTAAACGGTGAAACTACTACAGCTAGTATCATGACACATGGCTTCGTACCAGAATTATCTGCTTGGAGCCCATACCATGGTGCCCAATATGCTGTACTTTTATCTATCGCTAAATTAGTAGCTCTCGGTGGTCGCCGTGAAGACGCATATTTAACATTACAAGAGTACTTTGAACGCCTTAACTCAAAAGAATCCTGGGGTAAACCTGTAGCTGCACTTCTCGGTGCCTATAAAGCTCAAAAAGAACTTGAAATTGGTGCTATTGGTGGCAAAGATTCTATGAGTGGTACATTTATGGATCTTACAGTTCCTCCTACCCTTGTATCCTTTGCGGTTGGTACAGCTCATGTAGATAACATCGTAAGTCAAGAGCTTAAAGGCGTAGACCATCGCCTCGTATTTTTCGATGTACCTCGCATGTACGATGACACTCCTGATTGGGATCGATTCAAAGAAAACTGTGACGTCTTACAAGAACAAATTGAAAAAGGTCGTGTTTACTCCGCTTATGTAGTTGACCAAGGTGGTATTCCTGAAGCAGTCACAAAAATGGCTCTTGGCAACAACATCGGTGTTAAATTCGATAAATATGCTGAACGAGGTATTTTCCAACCTGCTCTTGGTGCATTTATCGTAGAGGTAGACATTAAAGCTGTTAACTATCTCTTAGAATTACCAGGTTTAAAAGTAATTGGTGTAACACAAGCAAACCCTGTTATTGAATGGTCCGATCAATCCGTATCTCTTAAAGAAATCCAAGCAGCTTATGAAGCTCCACTCAACGATATATTCCCTATGCATGCACCAAATGGTTCTGGAGAAGCAGTAGCGTACATCCATGATCAACACGCTAAACCTCGCAGTACATCCTTAGGTGTTAAACCTAAAGTTCTCATTCCCGTGTTCCCTGGTACAAACTGCGAATTTGATGCGGCTCGTGCCTTTGAGCGAGCTGGGGCCGAAACAGATATTGTAGTAATTCGAAACCAAACACCAGAACAATTAAAAGAATCTATCGACGTAATCAAAGCTAAATTAGCAGGGTCCCAAATTCTTATGTTCCCAGGTGGATTCAGTGCTGGCGATGAACCAGATGGTTCTGGCAAATTCATGGCTACACTCTTCCGCAACCCATACCTTGCAGAAGGCCTAGAAAACCTATTGTACAAACAAGACGGCCTTGTACTTGGTATTTGCAATGGTTTCCAAGCTCTTATCAAATTAGGCTTGTTGCCAGGTGGTCATATTGAAACATTAACGACAGAGCATCCTACATTAACGTACAATACAATTGGCCGTCACTTGTCTCGCATGGTCAACACAAAAGTTATTTCTACCAAATCCCCTTGGATGAGTGATGCTAAAGCAGGAGAAATCTACACTGTACCGATCTCTCACGGTGAAGGTCGCTTCATTGCATCCCCTCAACAAGTATTGGAATTCAATAAAACTGGTCAAATTGCTACACAATATGTAGACTTTGATGGTATTGCATCCATGGATAGCCGCTTCAACCCTAATCAATCTGTAGCCGCTATTGAAGGTATTTATAGTCCTGATGGTCGCGTATTTGGTAAAATGGCACACTCCGAACGCTGTGGTGTTGGTATTAGCAAAAATATTCCTGGCCAATTAGAAATGCCAATCTTTACATCTGGTGTAAAATACTTTAAATAATTTATGACTATTCTTCCATGTGAAAGCCTACTCCTTGGGGTAGGCTTTTCAATATTGATTTTTTTCGAAAATATTAGTATTATAAGTTGATGATATATTTACGAACATGAGAATTCGTGTAAACCTATACATAACAAATGTGAGTTAAGAAAGGATTTTATTATGCATTGTGCTCAGAAAATGACCCATAATATCTACTGGATTGGTAGTAATGACTGGACTACAGAACGTTTTGAAAACTTATTCCCTATTCCAAATGGTGTTAGCTATAATAGCTATTTCATCGATGATGAAAAAACTTGTGTTGTTGACTCTGTAGATGCTGAAATTCGCGAAGAATACTTTGACAACTTGACTCATCTTTTGAATGGTCGCGACCTTGATTACATCATCGTAAACCATATGGAACCAGATCATTGCCAAACATTGTTAGATACATTGGAACGCTATCCAAATTGTAAAATGGTTGGTAATGCTACAACATTCCGCATGTTTGAACAATTCTACAATTCTCCAAAACCTGACCAATACTACACAGTTAAAGAAGGCGATGAAATTTGCTTAGGTAAACATACTCTTGTTTCCTACACTATGCCTATGGTTCACTGGCCAGAAGTAACTTGTACATTTGAAAAATCTACTGGTACATTGTTCTCCGCAGATGCTTTTGGTACATTCGGTACCGTTAACGGCAACATCTTTGCAGACCAAACTGATTACGTTGCTACATACGAAGAAGAAGCTCGTCGTTACTATACAAACATCGTTGGTAAATACGGTCCTCAAGTACAAAATGCAATCCGCAAAGTTTCTGGTCTTGATATTAAACGCATTGCTCCGCTTCATGGTCCAATCTGGCGTACACCTGAATCTATCGATTATATCTTGCACAAATACTTGCACTGGTCCAGCTACACAGCTGAGAAAAAAGGTGTTGTTATCGCCTTCGGTTCTATGTATGGTAACACTCGTGACATTGCACAACAATTAGCTAAACAATTATCCAAACGTGGCATTACAGATATCAAAATCTACGATGTTTCCAAAACTAATGCATCCTACATCATCTCTGATGCTTGGAAATATACTAACTTGGTAACAATCGCACCTACATACAATTTGAACCTATACCTTACTATGGAAAACTTCATTCATGAATTGAAAGCTCTTAACTTCCAAAACCATAAGGTATCTATCATCGGTAACCACTCTTGGGCATCTGCTGCAATGAAAACAATGGTTGCTCACTTTGAAAATGACTTCAAAGACATTGAAATTGTATCCGAACCACTTGATATCAAATCCTCTTTGAAAGAAGAAGACCTTCCATTAATTGAAAAAATGGCAGACGATATCAAAGCATCCATCGATGCAGCTGAAATCAAAGAAGTATTATAATTGAATAAAAAAGCTAGAGGCTCGTAGATAAAAAATCTATGAGCCTCTAGCTTTTTTTCTATTTAATTATTTTATAATTTTCCCATTGGTGGAATCGATACCCTACACCCCATACGGTATCTATATATTCTTCACCATCATACTTCTTATCCACCTTCATACGTAATCGATTCACATGAACCATGACCGTAGATGTTTCACCAAAAGAATCTGCTTCCCACAGCTTTTCAAAAATCTCATCTTTAGTAAATACGCGGCTTGGATGTTTGGCTAAAAGGACTAGAATCTCATACTCTCTTGGTGTTAATGGTACAACCTCATCATGGAGTAGCACCATATGAGATGCCAAATTAATTTCAAGATGCCCCGCCGTAATTTTAGGTTCTTCAACTACCATAGGTGGGACAGTAGATGCAAGTATTCTTTCAAAACGTTGAATATGAGATTTCACACGCGCTACAAGTTCTACAGGACTAAACGGCTTGATTAAATAATCATCTGCTCCTAATCCTAAACCTCTAATTTTATCTATATCTTCACGTTTAGCACTAACCATTATAATCGGTACTTCCTTCTTCATACGAATATCTTTACATATGGAGAATCCGTCCTTTTTAGGTAGCATTATATCTAAAATGATACAGTTATAATCATTTTGTATAGCTTTTTCTACCCCCATTACCCCATCAGTGGCACTCTCAACTTCAAACCCTTCAATCTCTAAATAATCCCTTTCCAACTCGGAAATCCCTTTATCATCTTCTATGATTAAGATTTTTTTCATGCGTCCTCCAACTCTGTCATAATTGGAAATTCCATAATAATCGATAGGCCGGAACCATTCAACCCCTGTTCGGCCCAAATTTGTCCATCCATATCCATTACAATTTGTTTTACAATGGCAAGACCTATCCCATTCCCGTTAGCCACTTCACTACGGGCCTCATCGGTGCGGAAAAATATGTCAAATAATTGATTTAATGATGATTCTGGCACACCCATTCCA
>CATWLR010000076.1:0-5637 GCA_958351665.1 Veillonella infantium
CATTACAACTGCACAACTACTTTCATCTAATTATAATTATAATAACAACAGCATAATCACTACTGTAGCAATAATACATGGTACCGCATTACGTTTTGCCATTTCCATAGGGTTAATACCTGCAAGACCGGCAATGATGATACCTGCACCTGCTACTGGACTCATACTACGACCGATGCCAGCACCTAATTGGGCCATGGAGCCGAGTTGCATAATGCCATAGCCAAAGTCTGCCGCATGCGGTGTAACAGCTCCGTTAAATGCAAGGGCTGCTGCATTACCAGAACCAGAGATAACAGCTAATAAGAATGGACCAAAGGCTGCACCAATTTGAGCGATTTGTTGAGAGTTCTTCATGCCATCAATGAGTGCACTTGTAAGGCCGATATATTGCATACCAGCTGTAAAGGCTGCAGCAGCAGCCATAAGACCCACTACATCACACATGCCATCGCCAGTACCGCGGAAGAATTTCTTAACTGCTTCCGTTACATTAGGACGTACAGCAATAATGCCAATAGCTGTACCAATGAGCATAGATACAGGAACAGAAATTTCAGGAATCACTGCTACTTGTTTACTACCGAGTACGAGTAATACAAGCGGAATAATTGGGATGATAGCATATAAATAATTTACTTTAAATTCTTTACCTTCTTCTTCGTTAGCATCTTTCAATACATATCCTGTATGCTCTTTCTTAACGATAGCTACGATATTGAGCAAAATAGCTGCTACGACAATGCCAATAATAGCTTGCATAGAGAAGCTCGCAATAACGGTCATTACGTCTTCACCGGCGAGTTGTGCCACTTGAGGGTTAAACATAAGACCTGGACTCAATGCACTACCCCAAGTCCCTAAGAAAATAGCGGAACCTGCCATCGCTGGATGCACACCGGAGCGAATCAGTGCAGGAATTAATAGAGCACCTACTGCAGCTGCACAGCCTGCCGCTGTAGGTAACGCAATGTTGATCAAAAACGTAATAATAACAGCACCAGGAATGATGATTTTAGTCATCCTTTTAAGGCCTGCAGAGATGAAATATACCATGTGCTCTGTACATTTTGTATACTCCATAACATAACTAAAACCAAGCACTGTACAAATGGTTGGTACAAGCCCTGGATTTGTAAGCTCTTTTACAAAGGCTGTCGTACCTGCACCAATCTGCCCACCAATAAAACACATTAACAAGCCCGATAATAACAACACAAGCCGTGTTTCAAACTGCTTAATAATGGCAATAAACGTCGCCACTACGATAACAATACCAGCAATAACCATAATCTCTCCAATCCATGTATTCCCTACCAATAGCAAGTATTCTCTGCCATTCTATTACGGAATACATCCTTCTAACCACGTAAAATATGATATCTTAGCTAGTTAACACATTTCTAACTAAATTATATCTACATCAAATATTCCACTGCACTCAATCTAGTTAAGTTTAGTACTTTCTAAGCTAAGCTTTCTTAGCACCGTGTCTAATATCTTAGCTCCCGTAACGATGTCATCCATATCTGCAAATTCAGCTGGATTATGACTAATACCTTCGCGGCATGGAATAAAAATCATTCCTGTAGGAACATCATCAGCCCAATGCATGGCATCATGACCAGCACCGCTTGGCATGGTCATATAGTCTACGCCTACAGACTGAACAGCCTCTTCAATTTCGCGAATCATCACAGGATGCATCGCTACCGGGTGATCTTGTGCAACAGGCTCAATCGTATAGGATAAGCCTCGTTTCTCTGCAATAACATCAATAAATTCTTTAATGAGGGTAACTACAGAATCACGGGCCACCTTAGAAATACTGCGAATATCTACACCGAGTTTTACTGCCCCAGGAATAACGTTCATCGCTCCTGGCACAACCTCTACTACACCGACTGTACCCACTACTGGAGGCTCTTCTTGCATGGATGCAATCTCCTCAATACCGAGGATGATTTTAGAAGCTCCACAGAGCGCATCATGACGCAAGTTCATTGGTGTAGCTCCACTATGATCCGCATTACCACGAATGGTTACATAGAATCGTTCTGGTGCAGCAATTCCTGTTACAATGCCGATAGGTTTCGCTTCGTGCTCTAACACTTTACCTTGTTCAATATGAATTTCTGTGAAAGACTTTACAGGTCTCTTATATTCCATATGCTCAATAGCATCTGGATTTAAATTACGCTCTTTTAATACGTCATACAAGGAAATGCCTTGTTTATCTACTAAGCGATGTAAATCTTGCAATGTCAATTCACCACGCATAGCTTTACTGCCTAATGTGGCTGCTCCAAAGCGGCTAGACTCTTCACACATAAAGTCTACTACTGCAATGGTATGGTCATGTTCAAAACCATCATCAGTCATACTGCGAACCGCTTCGATAGCAGATAATACACCCACAACACCATCATAATTGCCTCCATTAGGTACGCTGTCCGTATGAGAACCAACCATGACAACCGGTAAATCAGGATTCTTACCTACCTTATAGCCTAGCACATTTCCAAAATCGTCTATCTCTACAGTTAGACCCGCATCAGTCATACAATCAATAATATATTGGCGACCTTCCCAATCAGAATCGGTGAAAGCTAGACGATTTATCCCTTCACCAGGTGCAGTCAACTGTGCCATAGAATCAAAGTCCTTAGCTAAACGCTCTCGTTGAATCATATAACTCCCCACAATCTAATACTCATATTACATCTAATATATAGCACACTATACATATTTCGATGCATACATCTATATAGTTATGTACCTATAGTTTAGATGTATGCATCACAATATCTCAATCAATATGTCCTATTTTAAATAGTGAGTAGCAATTGTACCTAACGCAATAATGCCATTTAGCATGTCTTCTTCATCAATATCGAATAATGGATTATGATGAGGTGCTTTAATAGCTGAGCCCAATACCATATAGGTTGCTCGACCACCACGATCAATAACACGATTTAAGAAATACGCACAGTCTTCACTACCGCCACCGCTGTAATCGAACGGTACTTCTTTGAAAATACCTAATGGTTCAATGATGGATTGTACCTCACGAGCTAAATCATCGCTAATACGACCAGCTGGTGTTTCACCTTGTTTTGTAATTTCAAAGGTACAATCATGCATTTCTGCAGCACCTTTAATAATGGTCTTAGTGCGTTCAATCATATAATCATTAATCTCTGTAGTAGCACCACGAGTTTCTAATTTAAGTGTTGCTACATCAGGAGTAACATTGCGACCTGTACCACTTTCAAAAACGCCTACATTCATGCGAGATGCACCCCCACTATGGCGAGCAATGGCTTGTAAGTTAATAACAGCTGTACAGCCTGCAAGCATGGCATTTTGAGCCTTTTCTGGAGAACCACCTGCATGGGAAGAATAGCCATGGAATACAGCATCAAGTTTTGTAGTCGCTAAAAAGCCATGATCACTACAAGCAAAGCAATTAGATAACTGTTCATTAAATCCGATATGCATACCGAACATCAAGTCAACATCATCTACTACGCCAGCCTCTACCATCGCTTTAGCACCACGCACGCCTTCTTCTGCTGGTTGGAAGATAAGTTTAATAGTACCCTTCAAGCCATCCTTATGTGTAGCAATATATTCGGCAAGACCAAGGCCCATTGTCATATGTGTATCATGACCACACGCATGCATAGCCTTCTCATGGCGAGAACGGAAACCAGCCTTAGCAGGAATATGGTTAGATGCTTTAGATTCGATTACATCATTGGAATCCATATCTGCACGGAACGCTACTACAGGACCATCATCACTAAACTTCATAGTTGCCACAATAGCTGTTTTACCATAGCCCATCTTCTCTACTAGTTCAGGATCAGCACCTTCATCCATAGCACGAGCCATTGCTGCTTTCATAACATCCTCGCTCGGCAAGCCCATACGAGAATCTAAATCAAGCACTTCTGCACCGAGTGCCACATCATACCCCAAGGCAATTAGTTTTTCAGCTACTTTAGCGGCAGAACGATATTCGAGCCAAGCTGGCTCTGGATACATATGAAAATCTCGACGCATAGAGATAAAATCATCGCGGCGTTGTTGTACGAAATCTTTTACAGACATACTTACCTCCTAAAATACAATAGATACCTATATTTCAACTATATGAAGAGCTACACAAATAGCTAATTAAATAGTCAACCAATAAGATTATGTATACAGAATTATAAATTTCTATATACATCAATAATAATTCTTGTATTTATTATAACTTATATTGATATTTTTAGAAATAAAAAAACATACACACTATGACTAATAAGTATACATAGTAATATATGTTTTTTAAACAGTCTTTCTCTACTGTACCACTTCGGTACAAAGCATTATGCCCTTAGTGTATGCCCCAAAAGAGCATACATACGCAGATCACACAATTTCCTCTTTATTTAATTTTTTTAGTACTTCTCGTTTAATTTGACGTTGTCGATCCCAGGCGATAATGAATACGGTTGCAATGATGCAAATCATGCCAAAAATACCGACCAGCGTAAAATGATTCCCTAGCAATATCCATCCAAAGATCGCTGCTGAGATTGGTTCTAATGATGAAAGTATAGAGCCTTGTATAGCACCAATGAGTCTAACCCCTTCCATATAAGCATTAAAGGATACGACTGTACCAAGTATGATGATGGCGAATAATCCTAACCAGGTCATGCCATCCCAGAGGGCTTCCGATTCTACTTGTTGAAACATAGCTAAAGATAAAATACCACAGATAAACATGGCAAAGCCCACAATGGATGTGGTGCCATATTTCTTTAATAGCTCAATAGGTTGCAATGTATATACACAGATACTAGATGCCGATACAAGCCCCCAGAATAAAGCAAGCACATTAAAGTTCGAAACATCTAGCCCTTCTTGCATTACGATACAGAGTGTTCCCACCAAGGCCAATACAATACAGAAAAGCTCTGGTACAGATGGCTTTTTAAAGTATCTCAAAAATAAATAGATAATGATCAGTGTAGGCGCAACATATTGAAGGACCGTAGCAATACCGACTCCTGAAATGGCAATAGCCTTGAAGTATGAGTACTGAGCTAAAGCAATACCTAAAATACCAAATACTAATAATTTCCCTATATCCTTTGGTTCTTTAAAGATAGAGAAAATGCGCTTACCATCCCTTATATAGGCAAGGCCTATCGACAATATACCTGCTATGAGCAAACGCGCTTCTAGTAGCCACTCCACATTGATATGCTTTGCATTTTCAAGGAATTGTACAGATGTGCCTGAAAGCCCCCAAAATAGGGCCCCTAAAATGGCAAGGCCCATGCCCTTCCATTGTTTTTCCTCCATACAACCTCCTATAACAACTACTTTCACATTATGTACAATCATAACAAAGAGGCCTCTAAACCGCAATATCCAGCAAAGAGACCTCAAACTATGTACTTTTTTCTAGAGCAATTATAATAACAGTAGCAATGATCATGGCCATGCCAATTAGCCCTAATGCACTAAATTGGTTGCCTAACAAAGCCCATCCAAAGAAAGCTGCTGAAATCGGTTCAATAGATGACAAAATAGATCCTGGCACTGCACCTATTCTCTTAACACCTTCTAAAT
>CATWLR010000077.1:0-5623 GCA_958351665.1 Veillonella infantium
TATCGGTGATAATACATTTGCTCGTACCGGTAGTACCATGATTGGGTCTCATAACTATCGTGGGAAAATCGGTGATATTACTGTCAATACTGACACTTACGCAGAAAAGCGTAAAGCTGGACTAGGCTTATATTCAACAACATTAGGCTCAAACAGCTTTACCAATGGTACTGTTGCAACTACTACAGGTGCTTTAAATGTTATTTCTAGCAATTATGATGGCAATAATATTGCTAATGCAACTAGAAACTTTGGGGCTACTATTAATGGCTCTTTAAACTCTATTGAGTCCGCTACAGCTACTAATAACTATTCTGGATTAAGCAACACTGTTGTTGGTACTGCTAATAGAACCAATAATTCTAATGGTTCTTTGATTTTCGGTGCAGGTAACGAAATTACTAACTCTATTACTGATATAGATGCGGGTGCAATAACACCAGGTCTTTTTGGAGGTCCATCCTCTGTAACTAAATTATCAGAAGATGTGCGTAATTTAGTAAAAGATAATAAATCTGGTGGATCTACCTTAGCTATTGGTGGCGGCAATAAAGCTGATTACACACAATTGACATCAATGACAGGTGTTAATAATACTGTTACAGGCACTGCTGGTAATGTTGCAAAATTGAATTACGTAACTGGGTACAATAATACAATTACCAATGCATCTAATAATATTGTAATTGGTAATGATCGTAAAGTAACTGCTGATAATACAATTGCTATTGGTGGACTTTCCTCTGATGAAACACGCTCTGTTGCCAATACAACAACTATTGGTTATGACGCAAAAGCTTCTGTTGAAGGTGGTGTAGCTCTTGGTTATAAATCTAATGCGACAGTAGATAAAGGAGCAGCTGGTTATGATATCAGCACAAAAGCAGCATCTACTGATACAAGCTCCACATGGAAAGCCACAGCATCTGCTGTATCCGTTGGCGATGTAGCTAATGATGTAACACGTCAGATTACATCTGTTGCAGCTGGTACAAATGATACTGATGCGGTTAACGTAGCACAACTTAAAAAGGTAGAAACTAAAATCTCTACTGTTGAGGCAGATGCTAAAAAACATACTACTGTAGTAGCTGGTGCTAATACGACTGTTACACCTGGTACAAATGCTAATGGTGGTGCTGAATATAAAGTAGCTGTTAATAAAGACTTAGTAGAAATGAGCTCTGCTAACTTCGGCAAAGCAACTGACGACGTTCGTGCTCGTATCGATAAAGACCGTGCTAGCTTCTTCAATGGTAGCGAAAATATCGGTATTTCAGCTACTGAAGGTGTCAAAATCGAAAACACAGATAGCTTAGAACAAGCAAAATTTGATAAATATGGTATGTATGCAAGTGAAGGTAGTAAAACTGTTTACTACACTACAAACGGTATTAGTGCAGGCGATCAAAAAATCAACAATGTGAAAGCTGGCGTAGCAGATACTGATGCTGTTAACGTATCTCAACTTAAACGTTTACAAGATCAAATCGCAGCATCTTCTAGTGTTACAACTGTAACAGCTGGTGACCACATTAAGGTAACACCAACTGTAACTGGTAATACTCACGACTATAAAGTATCTCTTGCAGATGATATTGCTGATCAAATTACAAATAACACAACAAATATCAACAAAAACACAAATGATATCAAAAATATCAAAGGTAATTTATCTAAAATCGATAAACGTGTTAATAAATCTGTAGCAGGTGCAGCAGCGTTGGCAGCATTGCATCCACTTGATTTCGATCCAGATGCTAAATGGGACTTTGCAGCAGGCTATGGTCATTACCGCAGTGGTAATGCTGCCGCATTAGGTGCTTTCTATCGTCCTAATGAAGACGTACAACTTAGCGTAGGTTCTACTGTAGGCAGTGATGAAACAGTATTCAATGCTGGTTTATCTGTGAAAGTAGGCGCTCATAGCAATGTATCTCGTTCTCGTGTAGCAATTGGTAAAGAAGTATTAGCTCTTAAGAAAACAGTAGCTGAACAAAATGCTCAAATTCAAAAATTGACTACATTGTTGAATGGTGTTGCGGGTACTAAGATGAAAGCTGACCACACAACATTGTTCCCAGATATCCCTACAAACCATTGGGCATATGAAGCTGTAAGCGATTTATCTCGCCGTGGTTTAGTAGAAGGCTATCCAGATGGCACATTCGGTGGTGACCGTATGTTAACACGTTATGAATTTGCTCAAATCGTATACCGTGCTATTCAAGACGGCGTAACAGTTAATGATCGCCTTGTAACAGAATTCAGCCCTGAAATGGCATTGTTCCGTGTTGACACTGTAGCTAAAAATGCTAAAGGTGAACCAACAATCGAACGCGTTCGTGTTAATAAAAAATAAGGATACTATTAGTTTATAGTGTTCACACAACTTAATAAGTAGCTACTATGCCATACCTCAACTCCACCACGAGGTCGCATAGTAGTGAATATAAAAAGGAGTAACTGATTATATCAGTTACTCCTTTTTGTTGTTATATTAGGCTCACTATTCTTTTTATTTGGCAAAATAACCTAGCGATTGAATGTGCGCGATGGACTCGTCTAAATATTGTTCAGAGGACACAATGTGTTTAGTGCCATCATCTTTTGTTCTTTCAACGGTCATGTTTTCGTTCATGGTATCAATCAATTCTTGACGAGATATTGGTTTTGCCATCAATTTCATGACGTAGGATAAGCCTTCATCTACTGAAAAGTCTATTTGGTTATACATATTGCCGAGGCACATGTATTGATAACCACCTTTTTCAACAAGTGTGGATACATAGTTTATGAAATGCTCTGGAATATAGGTTTTGTTTTCCTCAAATGGTAATTGGTCATATTTTTTTGCATATGTGTTGATATGGCCGACGATAGCAAGATGGAATAAACGTTTATACATAGTATCCATATCGATTTCAGAACCAGGATGATGCTCTTCAATATGTTTCATGATGTCTGCTATATTGAATGGTCGCTTTGTATCCATCAATTCTTGGATGCTAATATGCATAATATTTGTCCACTCTGGAGGAACGCCAGGCTCTTCATCTAATGCATTGTTGAAGTATAGTGTATCTAGTACTTTCTTCTCAACCCTTTCGTCATGGGAAATTTTATCTTCGTTACTACACTTTGTTAATAGGGCCATGCGGAACTGAGTATCATATACGTAGTCATAATATTGTTCTTTATCAATAAAGTTATCTCTAGCCAATGTTCTAATATTATTTTCAACACTATTATCAAGCCATGTAATGAAGGAACGATTCAATGTTTCGTCACCGATGTAAGCACAACCTTGCTCTTGTGCACGTTCAATAAATTCTGACACATATACAGGATCATTAATAGCTTCTAAGTATTCGTGCCCAACATAATAATCATTAGATTGTAATACACGATTGATATTTTTAATTTTATAATCAGAAATTTGTTGAGACCGTTCATCTAACTTCATTGTTTCTGCAATTAATTTTAATACATTTTTCGTATAGATTGTACGTTCTTGCAATGAATCATTAGGTGCATGTTTTTCTGAATATAACATAATATCTCGCAATTGCTCTAATCGTTTCCAACCGGGATATGTATTGTATGATACATATGCTACGCCACGGTCGGATAGATTTCGGTTACAAATGCTGAGGATTTTATCTTTTACCACATCAGGTACCCAAGACCAAATACCATGGACGATAATGTAATCGAAGGTACCAAATGAATCATCAATATCCATAATATCTTTTTCTAATAATGTAATATTTTTTAGCCCCATGGATTCAATTAATTCATTCCCATGTTTTACCTGAGTAGGGGATAGGTCGATACCTGTAAAGGTAGTCGTTGGATTATATAGGGCTTGGGGGATGATATTTCCACCGCAAGAAGAGCCCAACTCTAATACGCGCGCCTCTTCAACTGGTACTGGGTCTAAGCCATAAATAAGAGCCTTTGCCATTAAAGATGTAATACATGTATTGGAAAATGGTTTTGATATGTATAGAAAATCGTCGTAAGATTCCTTCAGGTCGTTAATTTTAGATTGATCTACACTAGTAATATGTTGTTTACTCATTAGAATATATCCCCTCTATAACTAATACTCGTAAAATGGTCCTCATAATGATTTAGTATATCATAATTTTTATCAAAATCGGTCAAAAAAAATTCATAGTTATTTCATTTATAAGTTAGTATATGAAAAAAATGTGAAAGTACCTTTAAAAGGTTGTTGGATTATTATAATTATATTTTTCTATGATCCATATTTTATAGATAATATATAAATAGATACCAAAATCGAGAAAAATCAATGAGATTAAATCAATTAATCGTTTATTTATAACTATAGTTAATGTGGTTATCGATAAATACCGAACTGCATTGAAATAAATAGATTATATTTTATAAAATACGTATAAAACACAGAAAAAATGAGTAAAAAACCACCCATATATTAAAAATTGTTTAACAAAATAAAGGTTTCAACAATAAATTCTGTCGATTATGATAAAAACATGAAGAAAAGTATTTACAAGATTTTCGATATATGATATTCTGTTCATGACACAAAATGAAAGAAATATGAAAGATACTCAGAAAGGCGTAAAGGTATGGGAAATTTATGCTTTTCCTTCTTTTGTATTTAATTGATTTATTTATAAGGATTGTAATTGTGTCTAGTTAAGAAAGGGGTTCATAGTAATATGAATAAAATCTTTAAAGTTGTTTGGAGCAAAACTAAAGAGTGCTACGTAGTAGTTTCCGAAGTTGCAAAAAACAATGGTGGTAAGAAAAAAGCTCTTGCTAGCGTATTAGCTGGTTTAGCTATGGTAGCTGCTGCAGCAGGTACACCTGTACAAGCTAGTGTAGGTTTGGGGGGCAGTGCGGTTAATATTACACCTGATGGTACTTATAATGGTAGTAACCAAACATCTAAAAACTCCGTAGTTGTAGGTTACCAAAATAATGCTGCTGGTGGCCCAGCTGACGAAAGTGGCAAGATCATCTATGGTGCTGCAAATACTGCAAATAGAGAATCCTCTTTAGCACTTGGTAACCAAAATAAGGCTATTAATAAATCTGCAAGTGCCATTGGTGTTGGCAATACAGCATCTGGTGAAGCATCTGTAGCAATGGGTAACGTTAGTACTGCATCTGGTGACCGCTCTGTTGCAATTGGCTCTGGTGCAAACGCTACACAAGGTGCTGCAATAGCAATTGGCCGTCAAGCTGAAGCAACTGGCTCCAGTGCAGTGGCGTTAGGTTATTTAAATAAAGCAACAAATAATGTTGCCGTAGGTGTAGGTGTTAACAATAAAGTATCCGGTCAAGGTGCTACATCTATTGGTTCTTCCAATACAGTAACAGGTGATAACTCTTCTGTATTAGGTCGTCAAAATACAGTTGATGGTGCTTCCGTAGCTGGTGCTGTAGCCGTTGGTTACCAAAATAAAGCATCCGGTGACCGTGCTATCGCAATCGGTGAGGGCAATGACTCTAAAGTAGAAGATACAATTACAATGGGTCATAGCAATACTGCATCCGTTGGTGGTGGTATCGCTATTGGTCAAGATAACGTTGCAAACTCTGGTGGTAATGCAGGCAATACTAT
>CATWLR010000078.1:0-5619 GCA_958351665.1 Veillonella infantium
ACACAGCCTCTTTTACAGCCTTAATATAAGACCAATCAGCATGCCCACTGTACATTTGCTCCTTAGTACGGCCATGTACAGCAATAGCCGCCACACCTGTGGATTCGATACGCTTCGCAAAGTCCACAACATTGATGGAATCACTATCCCAACCAATGCGCATTTTTACGGTTACAGGCACATCGACGGCCTTAACCGCAGCCTCTGCTACACGAGCTGCTAAATCTGGATTTTTCATAAGCGCAGAACCATCACCAGAGGTTACTACCTTTTTCACAGGACAGCCCATATTAATATCTACAATATCGGCACCTGCATCAGCTACTACCTTTGCGCCTAATGCAATTGCTTCTGGATTGGAACCAAAGATTTGCATAGATACAGGACGTTCTACCTCTTCAATACGCAACAATTCATGGGTGCGTTCATTTTTATATTTAATGCCCATGGCGCTAACCATTTCGGTGCAAACCAAGGCGGCCCCATGCTCTTTAGCAAGTAAGCGATAAGCAATATCGCTTACTCCTGCCATTGGCGCTAATATGGCTTGTCCGTCAATTTTGACAGCTCCAATTTGCCATTGTTTATTATTCATATATATCCCCTAATAAAAAGGGTACAGCATAAGCTGTACCCGAATGTACACTACTTTGTTACATATTCGTAACTATATTATAGTAGCATTATTTATTTCTTTCGTAAATAAGGCGTAAACCTTCTAATGTAAGCATAGGTTCTACATGATCGATGCAGTCTGTAGCACTGCTAATAAGCTGTGCCAAACCACCTGTAGCTACGACAGTTACATGATCGCCCATTTCGGCTTTCATACGAGATACAAGGCCTTCCACTTGGCCTACATAACCATAGAACATACCAGCCTGCATAGAAGATACAGTATTACGACAAATCACTTGCCCTGGGTCTCTTACATCAATACGTGGTAATTTAGCAGCCCGTTGGAACAGAGCCTCCGCAGAAATGGTAACACCTGGCGAGATAACACCACCCATATAATCGCCATTACCTTTAACAGCACAATAGGTAGTAGCCGTACCAAAGTCGATAATGATTAAATCCCCTTCATATTGTTCATGTGCTGCCACAGCATTTACAATACGGTCAGCACCTACTTCACGAGGATTATCATACTTAATGGCGATACCAGTCTTAGTGCCAGGCCCTACGATGAGAGGATTTACATTGAAATACCTTAAACAAACGCGCTCTAATGTAGGCATCAATGGTGGCACAACTGAGGAAATGATGATATCTTTAATATCCTTCACATCAACCTTGCGGTCATGGAAGAATAAGTTCATCATCAACATGCCATATTCATCAGTGGTCCGAACGCGATCCGTGGAAATACGCCAGTGACCTACAAGCTCTGTCTTGTCGTATACACCAAGAACAATGTTGGTATTCCCCACATCAATTACTAATAACATGAATGCCTCCTATTTACGCGGACGAATTGATACGTCCCCTGCCATAACACGTTTAACAGTCCCATCTGGGATTCTTACTAATAAATTACCATCTTCATCAATATCGGTTGCTACGCCTTCATAAGTATTTCCTGGTGCTCTTACTTCAATTTCCTCACCAAGTGTTACCGATAATTGGCGCCATTCATTTAGGGTTTCCTCAAAACCACTATCGAGAACTTCATAATATTGATGTTCTAAAGACTCTAATATAATTTTAAATGCCTCTGTCCGCTCGATATCAATGCCTTCCATAGTTAAGGATGTAGCGATCAACTTCAATTCTTCCGGGAGCTCTTCTTGTTTAGTCTTTACATTGACACCTATGCCCATAACAATATAGGAAATTTCCTCCATAGAGCCAGACATTTCAGTCAAGATGCCAACTAATTTACGACCATTCACAAGAATATCATTGGGCCATTTAATGCCTGCATCAGTGAGTCCCATTTTATGGAATGCCTTTGTTAAGGCTACGGCTGCCATCAATGTACATTTCGGTGCTTCTACAGGTGCAAAGTCAGGGCGCAAAATGAGACTAAACCATAGACCTTTTCCAAATGGAGAATACCAGCCCCGCGATAAACGACCTCGGCCAGCAGCCTGTTCCTCTGTTACAACAACAGTACCTTCTTCTGCACCTTGTTGTGCTAAGCGACGAGCTTCTAGGTTCGTAGATTCGGTAGTGTCCATATAGACATACCGCTTTCCAAATACATCTGTTTTTAAGATTTGCTTCATTGCTAATGGACTCAACAAATCAGGTTCCTCCAATAATCGATACCCCCTCTTGGTATAAGATTCTATTTTGTAGCCTTTTTGACGTAACGCCTTGATATGTTTCCAAATAGCTGTGCGCGAAACATGGCATGCTTCGGACATATCTTGTCCCGATACGAAACTACCTTGGTTTTGTCTCAAGAATTCTAGCACTTCATCACGCATAGTTTAGAGCCCCTTTCTTTGTCAACCTAGGTTTACAATTCGATTGTACAAGTGTACTCTATAAAAAGCAAGGATTATTTAAAATAATTAATGGTATAATACATATAGTATTAAATTATACCGTATGTAAAAGATAACAATAATATAATCTATCATTATCTGGGGAGATATATGAAACAATTTACATTAGAAGAAAAAAATGAAGTTCTTGAGAACCCGTTTATTCATATTCATAGAAAGCTCGATGTCCTATTAAACATAGGTAAATTACTCATGGAATGTGGTGCCGATACCAATCGAATTATTGAAGAGATGTTAAAATCAGCCACTTTCATGGGGATACCTCATAATTACTTAAATATTCATATTTCATATACCACTATCATGGTGAATCTATTGCATAAAGAGCGTTCCATAACAGTTTTTAGAAAAACACCGGTTCATGTTCCCAATATGGCCATGATCAATGCTGTATCTAAACTCACATGGCGCGCCTTTGAACGACATTACTCGCTCACTACCTATGAACAGTTAATTTCAAAATTAGATTCCACTATTCCAGTATATCCTGATTGGATAAAGGGTATTGCTTGTGCCCTCGGATCAGCAGGCCTTGCCTTTTTGTATAGTGGCGATATGATAGCTTTTATTGTAACTGTTATTTGTTCTCTAATCGGTTATTTCACCCGTACTCTATCTGTGCGTTTAGGCTGTAATGAATATGTAGGTATTGCATTAGGTGGATTTGCTGCTATGGTTTCTGCCTATGGTTTCTATTCACATATTGAACAAGATTCGTTAGTTTATGTTCTTGTATGCTGTACCTTATTTATGATACCTGGTGTACCGCTTATTAATGCCGTTATTGATACCATCAACAACCATATTTTATCGGGAATTACAAGAGCTATTAGAACGATCCTTATCGTTGGTAGCATGACCTTAGGCATGGCAATGGCCTTGTACTTTAGTCCGATGCCTGCATTTAGTTTTGTAGATATTAAACCTCATGTACTATCCATTGAACAGATTATAGGTTCTTTTTTGGCCGCTGCCTCATTTGCAGTTTTATTTAATGCTCCTGTGCGGCTCTTATTATCAATCGGTATTGGCGGTGTATTATGTGTATTCATTCGCAATTTATTAGCGGTTGAATTAGGGTTCTCTATTGCTGGTGCTACCTTTGTAGGGGCTGCCATCATGAGTATAATCTTTGTAAAAGTTTCAACTTGGCTTAAAACCTCTAGTACGATCATTATTGTACCGTCTGCTATAGCCTTAATGCCTGGTATTTTATATTACAGATTCCTCTTTGATATACTTCATATCAACGCACTATCAGAGTCTGGTTTACTTCATATGGTTCAAAACGGTGTAACAGGTATCCTCACTATTGTAAGTATTGCGGTTGGTGTAGCAATTCCAAATGTACTGGCTCAAAAATATTTGAAAGCCCGAAAAGAGCGTAGAATTCAACAGTACTTGGCAACACGTCATAGTAATGATGGACAATAGATATACCTCACCAACTACATTACGAGCTTCACAATATGGATAGAATACTAAGTACTATAGCTAGTAATAGGTAATTATAATCAAAAGAGCATATATAAAAAGAGCTGGCCCTCAATGAGGCCAGCTCTTTTATTTACATATCTCATTATTTGATTTCATTAGAAGGTGTTTCACTAGGAGCATCCACTGTAGCAGTGTTCTCTTTAGCTTCAACAACCTCTGGTACTACAATACCTGCTGCTTCGAGAGCTTCTTTTGGCTCCTCAGTTTCTGGTGCTTTTGTTGTACCATATTTGTAAAGATTATCTACTGCTTTTGCATCGATTGTTTCTTCTTCTAATAAAGCATTTGCCATATCATGTAAGAATTTCTCGTTATCGCTAAGAAGTTTTGTTCCATCTTTATAAGCTTCTTCAACACTGCGAGGAATTGCAGCATCGATTTTTGCAGCAATTTCTTCACTGTAGTTGCGTTCATGGCCAAGGTTTTTACCCAAGAATACTTGTTCTTGTTGTTCACCAAATACGATAGGACCAAGCTCATCGCTCATGCCCCAACGCGTTACCATGGCGCGTGCTGTATTCGTTACACTTTGAAGGTCACCAGAAGCACCTGTACTGATTTCATCTAAAATCAAAGCCTCTGCAATTCGACCACCAAGGGCTACGCGAATATCTGCCAATAATTGAGATTTTGTTTTGTAGTTTTGTTCCTCTGTAGGAAGCATCATAGTGTAACCACCTGCTGCGCCACGAGGAATGATTGTTACCTTATGAACAGGATCTGCATGAGGCAACAAATGTGCCACGATGGCATGACCAGATTCATGGTACGCTGTTAACTTGCGGTCTTTCTCGCTCACAATATGACTGCGACGTTCAGGACCCATGCTAACCTTTTCACTAGCTTCTTCCACTTCAGCCATAGTGATAACTTTTTTGTTAAGGCGCGCTGCCAATAAAGCTGCTTCATTTAACAAGTTATTCAAGTCAGCACCAGTAAAGCCTGGAGTTTTCTTAGCAATTGTTTTCAAGTCTACATCGTCAGCTAATGGCTTGTTACGAGCATGTACTTTCAAGATGGCTTCACGACCGCGTAAGTCTGGACGACCTACGATAACTTGACGGTCAAAACGACCTGGGCGCAATAGCGCTGGGTCAAGAATATCTGGGCGGTTTGTAGCGGCGATGGTAATAATTCCTTCGTTAGCACCGAAACCATCCATTTCAACGAGCAATTGGTTCAATGTTTGTTCACGTTCATCGTGACCACCACCAAGACCAGCACCACGTTGGCGACCTACCGCATCAATTTCGTCGATAAAGATGATACATGGTGCATTCTTTTTCGCTTGTGTGAAAAGATCACGCACACGAGAAGCACCAACACCTACGAACATTTCTACGAAATCAGAACCGGAAATCGTAAAGAATGGTACCCCTGCTTCACCAGCTACTGCTTTAGCAAGCAATGTTTTACCTGTACCTGGAGGTCCAGCGAGCAAGACACCTTTCGGAATTTTAGCACCGATAGTTGTAAATTTGCCTGGATCCTTCAAGAATTCAACTACTTCTTCTAATTCTTGTTTTGCTTCTTCAGCACCAGCTACATCTTTGAAGCTAACCTTTACGTTACCTTCACCCATCAATTTAGCACGGCTTTTACCGAA
>CATWLR010000079.1:0-5555 GCA_958351665.1 Veillonella infantium
CCATAAGATTCATACCTTACTCAAAATTGATGAAGGTACGAACCTTGGGGCTGTAACGATTCGTTTGCGTTCCTTGCAATCTGTAATGGAACGTAGCTTGCGTCGTCATCACAACCCAGAGGCACCAGAAGTGGTGGAAGAACAATTGCCAACCTACGATTATAATCGCGTCGTATTCACAGAGGAAATGCGTAAGACCTATAAAATCTTGGTGCCACAAATGTCACCATTGCATTTTAGTCTCTTAGATCCAGTTCTCAAAAATGAAGGCTATAACTTTGAAATGTTGCCAGCACCAACGCGTGACGATATTGAAGTAGGCTTGAAATATATCAATAATGATGCATGTTACCCAGCGATTATCGTTGTTGGTCAGCTCATGTCTGCACTATTATCTGGTAAATACGATATCGATAAAACAGCTGTTATCATCTCTCAAACAGGTGGTGGTTGCCGTGCTACAAACTATATTGGTTATTTGCGTAAAGCGTTGATTGACGCTGGTATGAAACAAGTGCCAATCCTATCCCTTAATGCAAGCGATATGGAACGTCAACCAGGCTTCAAATTGACAAAAGGTTTCTTGCATCGCATGATTCAAGCCGTTGTTTATGGTGATGCCCTCATGCAATGCGTATTGGCTACACGTCCTTACGAAACTAACCCGGGCTCTACAGATGCATTATGTGATTACTGGATTAAAAAATTACGTGAAAATATTACATCTGCCAGCCTTCGCCAGTACAATAAGTACATCAAAGAAATCATTCATGACTTTGATAACTTGCCGGTCAATAAAGATGTACAAAAACCTCGCGTTGGCGTCGTAGGGGAAATTTACGTTAAATTCCACCCAAGTGCTAACAACCATATCAATGAACTCATTGAAAAAGAAGGTGGCGAAGTCGTTACATCTGGTTTATTAGACTTCTTCTTGTACTGCGCAATGGACAGCACATACCGTGCTAAACACCTTGATGGCACATGGCTATCTGGCTTCTTCGGTACATTGGCTCGTGAAGCCCTTGAACTTTACCGCTTGCCATACGCTAAAGCAGTAGCAGCGTCTAAAAACTTTGACCCTCTACAACGTATGACAGAAGTAGCAAAAGAAGCGGCTCACTACATTGGTCTTGGTAACCAATGCGGTGAAGGTTGGTTCCTCACAGGCGATATGATTGACCTCATTGAAAAAGGGGCTAAACAAATCGTATGCTTGCAACCATTCGGCTGCTTACCAAACCACGTTACAGGTAAAGGCATGGTTAAAACACTATCTGCTGCCTACCCAGACGTGCGCATTGCTGCCATCGACTACGATCCAGGCTCCAGTGCAGTAAACCAAGCAAATCGACTAAAACTATTACTATCGACAATGTTTGAATAAGTAGTTAATGTATTGCGAATTTTCACTGAACTAATAGTTGTGTAATTCGTTGGAGCTATTGTAATTAAGCGATAAGGTGCTTTCATTTTATAATGGGGCCCGGATACAACTGCATATCATTAGTATAGAAAAAATACAGCCCTCTCTTGGCTCAGTACGTCACTACGTTCCGTAAAATCGCTGCAGAGAGGGCTGTATTCTTTTCTATGTACGCTAATTATGAAGATGTCCCATTATAAAATGTAAATGATCCAACCTATTATATACCTAATAGCTCCATCGAGTTTTCTATCTCATTATTTACAAAAAATTCGTAATACATCTAACGGAGAGGGTGGGAAAGGGCTGTGTTCTCCTATACAATCAGTTGAGCGGGCGCTTTCCTTTATTGCGCTTAGGTGGTTATAGGAAAATGAGTTAATCTATTTTAATATGTAGTTTTATAGCCCCATAATGGGACGCCTCTACAGATAGTGTTAATATAAAAACGATACCCCTTTCTGAAGCGATTTTACGGAACGTAGTGACGTACTGAGCAAGGAAAGGGGTATCGTTTTTATATACTAATATTATTTAGTTGTAGTTGGGCCCCATTATGGGGCTCAAGTAAATGTGTAAAAGAGATTATTCTTTTCCTACTAAACCATACAAGCACAATAAGGAAAGTGCCGCACATACTAGCATTGTAATCCCCATTGGTATACCCGTATGTTCTCCACCAAGCCCAACGATTGGTGATACGATACCTGCTGCAAACATGCTTGCAAAGCCTAGTATGGCAGAGGCACTGCCTGCCATTTTTCCATAGTTAGTCATCGCCATAGAGAAAGAGGCGGAACCGAATAGGGATACTGTACACACAGTAAAGAATAGAATTGTTGTTACAGGAATGAGAGACCATTCAAAAATCATAGCTACTAAGAATAGTAAAGAGCCAATTGTAAGTTCCCATAGACTGAATGTAAGTATTTGACGAGATGTTATAACATTACTTACTCGTCCGCTAATGGCACTGGCCAAGATAATGCCGCAACTATTAATACCGAATAAATAGCTAAACTCTTGAGCAGATAGTTGAAAGATATTTTGGTATACAAAGGATGAACCTGAGATATAGGCAAAGAAAGCGCCGAAAGCAAAGAATTGAATTAAAGATTGCCCCAGGAAACATTTATCTTTAATCAGTGTAAAGTAGTTCTTTGTAGCCGTAGCAAGGCCGCCAGTAACGCGTTTTTCTTTTGGTAAGCTTTCACGGAAAAGAAGTGAACCTACCAATAAAATGGCAGAGAATAGTGCTAGGATTACAAAGATTACACGCCATGTAGTAAATAAGAGCAGTTGACCACCTACTAACGGCGCAAGGACTGGAGCGAGGCCGTTAACCATCATGAGTAAGGCAAAAAGTTTTGTTAATTCTTGACCGGATGCAAAGTCTCGAGCGATGGCTTTGGCAATTACAACGCCTACAGATCCGGTTAAACCTTGTAGAAATCTTCCTAGTAAAAGTATTTCGATACTTGGTGCATAGGCACAAATAATACTAGAAATAACGCATAGTAAGTTACCTACAACAAGTGGCATTTTACGGCCCATTGTGTCACTTATAGGGCCACCAAATAATTGACCTAAGGCAACGCCAAAGGTCATAACACCTATGGTCATTTGAATATTTGATGCTGTTGTATTTAATTCGCCAGGCATAATCGGTAATGCAGGTAAATACAGATCTGTTGCGAGCGGTGTAATAGCTGTTAACATGCCAAGGAATACTACCAAGATAAAGGAAACCTTAGCAGAATTTTCTTGAGTCATAAAATCCTCCTATCTTAAAATGGGAAAAATAAAAGCCTGCGAATCGCACTTCGCAGACTGCATTTAATTTTTTCTATTTGATACGATGTATTGTAACATGATTGGTAGATAATTTCTATAGATTTTTCTTGTTAAGAATTATGATTTGCTATCTTTTTTCTTATCAATTACAATAATTGATATTATTTATATTTAGAATATTAATTCAATTTATGTGTGTAGGAGAGCATTATATGAAAAAGATGACAAAATTTTTGATTTTGGCTGTAGTGGCTGTACTAGGGACTACTGTAGTTTCTTCTGTAGAAGCTATTAGTTCTGATGAGGCTGTTCAAAGCGCCTTAGTACGTGTGCCGGGTGCAACAGTTGCAAATGTAACTGAATTCAATCGTGATTATGAAAATGGTCGTTTAGAGTATGAAGGTGAAATACATTATAACGGTTATGAATATGATTTTGAAATTGATGCAGATACTGGGACCGTTACTAAATGGGAAGTAGAGCAAGAGGCTTATTAATAGATTATTACAATTATATGTAGCAAATTAGTGAACTCTAAACTGTATTATCATTAAGCCATGTTATATATAGTATTTTCATATGTGGCAACAAAAAAGAACAGCTCGTGAAGAGCTGTTCTTTTTTGTATTGTTACCAGTTCTTAGAAGAAGAAGTGGTGAATTTCATGGATGAAATGTTGACCGAAGAAGGAGATACAACCATGCATAACGATGAAGATCAAGAAGTATTTGAATGCGCTGTTCATGATAACGCTTGCTTCGATTTCATGTTCTAAGTTGTGAGCTTCTTCCGCGTTAATTTCTTTGTGGTTTTCTAGGTATGCTTTCAAAGCAGGACCTACGGCACCAATAGAAATCGCGATGGATTGTGGAGACAACATTTTGCCGATACCAGCTGCACCGGAGTTAACTGCTGCCAACCAGAAGCCAAGATCTTCGAAGTTTGTAGGATCTAAACCTTGAGCTGCAGCGATTTGAAGTGGGCCAAACAATACGTTGGAGTTTGTACCGGAACCTGTCAAGAAGGCACCTAATGCACCTACGATAGGAGCAAATAGAGGGTATAAGGAACCTGTACCAGCAACCATTGCTTTCGCAATATCTGCAGTCATACCAGAGTATGTCATCAATTTAGCTGTCATAACAACTGTGATGATTGTGAGGTATGTGAACTTCAAGTTTTTAACTGTGGAACCCAATGTACCGAAGATTTCGCCAGCTTTTGCTTTTTGGATGAAACCACCAACGATACCAGCGATGAAAATCATGATACCAGGAGTTGCAATCCATACGAATGTGTAAGGTTTTGCACCAGGACCTTGATAAATAGGTACAGATGTTTTAATGGACGCAAGAGGACCATTAATTGCAGGGAACAATTTGGAAGTTAATAACAATAATACGAAGATTAAGATGAATGGCATTGCAGCTACAAGGCCTTCACCACCAGAAACTTTTGGAACTTCGCCAGTTTGTTTAACTGCGTATGCAGGATCATTAGGAGGCATAATTTTTGCACAAATAATGATAACTGCCATGATTACGATGGATGCAGAGATTACGGATAATTCTGGACCCATTACTGCGTTGATTATAGTTTCAGGAATAGCTAATGCTAAACCGGAAAGTAATGTTACAAGGAATACGCCTTTTAACGCTTTAATACCGCCACCAATGATCATAACAACGAAGAATGGTGCGATAAGGTTAAGTAAGAATAATTGTACAGAAATGAATGTACCTAAATGACTTGGGTCAAGGCTTGTTAAGGATGCCAATGTAGTTGTTGGAATACCAATAGAGCCGAATGTTGTTGGTACGGAGTTCGCAACGAGACATGCGATGATAGATTTTAGTGGGTCGAAACCTACGGCAACCATCATAGCAGCTGGAATTGCAACGGCAGTACCAAAGCCAGCCATACCTTCCATGAAGGCACCAAAGCCCCATGCAAGTAACAATGCAAGTACACGAGTATCAGATGTTACAGAAGAAAGCATTGTTTTAATAGTTTCCATTGCTTTCGTATGTACTACCAAGTTATAAACGAAGATAGCAGCTGTAATAACTAATAGGATTGGCCAGATTGCCAAAGCGGCACCTTCAAGGGCACCAGTGACCATAATAAATGGGTCAGATTGGAATGCTGTAATAGCGATGATGAAAGAACCGATTGCAGCAACACTTGTTGCTTGCCATGCTGGTAATTTCAAGATGGATAACGCTACGATCAACCAAATGATTGGAGATAGCGCTAATAGAACGGTGATAGCACTCATTTCTAAAATCATCCTTTCAAGAAAAATAAAAATATATGCTTAACAGGACGATGTAGC
>CATWLR010000080.1:0-5445 GCA_958351665.1 Veillonella infantium
TTTGAAATCCGTACAATTTATTTCTTGTGAAGGGGGAACGGTTCAGTATGGACAGCCTTGATCTTTGTTTACCAAAGGCCTTATCAGAACTGAATTTACTGGAACAATATAAATTAAATACCCTCGTTCACAAGTGGCGTCATGTAGTGGGCGATGTCATTGCAGACCATACGAAAATTGTGTCTATCAAGCCTCCAGATATGGTGATTAGCGCAGATAATTCCATGTGGATGCAGGAACTACAGATGCAAAAACGGCGTATCATTGAGGCGATTAACAAGTATTACCGCCGAGAGGTCATTACCGATATTCGCTTTATTATGAAACGTCAGAGTTATGTGAAAGCAAATACTGATACATCTATTTCATTGCCTGATGAACAGATTATTACAAAACGGATTAACTTTGGAGATATCGTGCTTTCAAAAGAAGACGTAGACGCCATCGATAAATCTTTAGAACAAACAGATAATGAAGAATTACGAGCTGCTTTCAGAAAAGTACAAATTACGGCTCGAAAGCGTGAAATCTATTTAGAGCAGCATGGCTATCATCGTTGTGGTCGATGCGGTATGCATATGGAATCTAAAAAAGAAATCTGTCCGACTTGCGAATACGAATTGCATCGCGCTCATATTAAGGACATTAAGGCAGTTATTAGAAAGTATCCGTATTTTAAATACAGCGACTGTCAGCAGTTTATACAGTGTACCTTTCCAGACTTTGCAGAAGCCATGAGGGAATCTATATACTTTTACTTAGATAAAATTTATAAAGGGTCCATCAATCGCCGTCATATGTATATGGTGGCTATGCTCATCACTCATAAGAAGCCTGATGAGCTGACGGATCAACACGTTATTAATTTGTGCAACAAATATCGATCAAAGTTCCTTGCTGAAGAGGAACAGCGCAAAATTGATGCGCTTAATGGGACATTAGAAAAGTAGAGGAGGCATTCCTATGTACGTTCATATTGGGGATACCGTTTCCGTGCCTATCGAATCCATCATTACTATGGTGCATGCCAAGGGCGGAAAGTCCCATAAAAGTCCTATTCATCACTATGAAATGCTAGAATATATCGCCATGGTACCAGAGGAGCAAATTAAGACCTATGTAGTCACTGATGACTGTGTTTACGGATCTGGTATAAGTATTAAGACTTTAATGAGGCGAATTGATGAATTTTATAGTATAATAAAGAGATAAATAAAATTCTGTACATGTATTGTCATACAAATTCTAGTATGTACAGTGAGATAGATTGTTAGGAGGAGTTTGTTTCATGCCTGAACAAAATTATGGCGCTCAGAATATTCAGGTTCTTGAGGGTCTCGACGCGGTGCGTAAACGCCCGGGGATGTACATTGGTAGTACGTCTGCCCGCGGTTTGCATCACCTCGTATACGAAGTTGTAGATAACTCTGTAGACGAAGCGCTTGCTGGTTACGCTACACACATCGAAGTGTCCATCAATCCAGATAATAGTATTACTGTTGTGGATGATGGCCGTGGTATCCCAACAGGGATGCATGAATCTGGTATGTCTGCGGTAGAGTTAGTATTAACAAAATTGCATGCTGGCGGTAAATTTGGCGGTGGCGGCTACAAGGTTTCTGGTGGCCTTCACGGCGTAGGTATTTCCGTAGTAAATGCATTGAGTGAATGGACTAAGGTTCAAGTATCTCAAAATGGTATCGTTCAAGAGATTTCCTTTGCTCGTGGTCATAAAACTTCTGAGTTACACGAAATCGGTAAAGCAGAAGGTACTGGTACTACTGTTATCTTCAAGCCAGATGCTGAAATCTTTGAAACTACTGTATTCAACTTTGATACATTGAAAATTCGTTTACAAGAATTGGCATTCCTTAATAAAGGCCTTCGCATTACATTGAGCGATTTGCGCCAAGAGGAACCTCGTGTTGAAAGCTTCCACTACGAAGGTGGTTTGAGTTCTTTCATTACCTTCTTGAACGAAAATAAAGAAGTAGTAAACCCAACTGTAATTTACATTGAAAACACAAAAGATGACGTAGTTGTAGACGTAGCATTGCAATATAACGATAGCTACAGTGAAAACTTGTTATCCTTTGTAAATAACATCAATACCATTGACGGTGGTACTCACCTTTCTGGTTTCCGTGCTGCCTTGACTCGTACCCTCAATGATTATGGCCGTAAAGCTGGTTTGATCAAGGAAAATGAGTCCAACCTTTCCGGTGAAGACGTACGTGAAGGTTTGACAGCTGTTGTTTCTGTAAAAGTATTGGAACCTCAATTTGAAGGCCAAACAAAAACTAAACTTGGCAATAGCGAAGTTAAAGGTATTACAGATGTTATCGTATCTGAAGGTCTTAGAACATTCTTCGAAGAACATCCTCAAGATGCGAAGAAAATCATCGAAAAAGCAACAATGGCAAGCCGTGCTCGTGAGGCCGCTCGTAAAGCCCGCGACTTAACTCGCCGTAAAAATGCGTTGGAAGTATCTAGCCTTCCTGGTAAATTGGCAGATTGTTCCGAAAAAGATACATCTATGACTGAAATTTATCTAGTCGAAGGTGATTCTGCGGGCGGTTCTGCAAAACAAGGTCGTGACCGTCGTTACCAAGCGATTTTGCCATTGCGTGGTAAAATCCTTAACGTAGAAAAAGCGCGCCTTGATAAGATTTTAGCGAATAACGAAATTCGTTCCATGATTACCGCTTTCGGTACTGGCATTGGTGAAGAATTCGATATTACAAAATCTCGTTATAACAAGATTATCATTATGACAGATGCGGACGTTGACGGTGCTCATATCCGTACCTTGTTATTAACATTCTTCTACCGCTACATGAAACCATTGGTAGAGGAAGGTCATATTTACATCGCACAACCACCTTTGTACCAAATCAAGAAGGGTAAATCCCACTGGTATGTATACTCTGATGCAGAGCTTACAGCTAAACTTGATGAAGTAGGCCGCGATGGTATTACAATCCAACGTTACAAAGGTTTAGGTGAAATGAATCCTGAACAATTATGGGAAACTACAATGAACCCTGAAAACCGTACGATTTTACAAGTTAGCTTAGAAGATTCTATCGAAGCTGACAAAATCTTTACAGTTCTCATGGGCGATAAAGTAGAACCTCGTCGTAAATTTATTGAAGATAACGCAAAATATGTGCGTAATCTAGATTTGTAAGAGGTGACCCATGGCTGAAAATCAAAATAATAACGTAGAGTTTACGTCTAACAAAGATCAACATTTAAAACGTTCCCTAAAAGCGCGTCATATGAATATGATCGCTTTAGGTGGCGCTATCGGTACCGGCTTATTCGTAGCTGGTGGTGAAGTTGTAAGTACAGCAGGCCCTGGTGGTGCGCTCGTAGCTTACGGCCTCATCGGTATCATGGTGTACTTCCTCATGACATCTCTTGGTGAAATGGCGACGTACTTGCCGATTCCAGGTTCCTTCGGGACTTATGCAAAACGCTATGTAGACCCTGCCTTTGGTTTTGCCTTAGGTTGGAACTACTGGTTTAACTGGGCTATTACATTGGCTGCTGAAGTTTTAGCAGGGGCACTGATCATGAAATATTGGTTCCCTGATGTGCCTGCCATTGTATGGTCTGCTCTGTTCTTGCTCGTTTTATTCGGCTTGAACTATTTATCGACTCGCTCCTTTGGTGAAAGTGAATATGTATTCTCTAGCATCAAGGTTATTACTGTATTCGTATTCCTGTTCTGTGGCTTTATGCTTATCTTTGGCATTGGAGGCACATCTCCAGGATTTGCGAACTGGACAGTAGGGGAAGCACCATTCGTAGGTGGTTGGGAATCTATCCTCGCTATCTTCATGGTGGCTGGTTTCTCCTTCCAAGGTACTGAACTTATCGGCGTAGCCGCTGGTGAAGCAGAAGACCCTGAAAAGAACGTGCCAAAAGCGATTAATACAATCTTCTGGCGTATTCTATTGTTCTATATCGGTGCTTTCATCGTTATCGGTTTCTTAATTCCGTACACTGATCCAAACCTATTGAATTCTAGTGTAGAGAATGTATCTATTTCTCCATTTACACTCGTATTCGACCGCTTTGGTTTTGCCTTTGCTGCTAGCTTTATCAATGCTATCATCTTAACGGCAGTACTCAGTGCTGGTAACTCTGGTCTCTATTCTTCTACGCGTATGCTTTACGCACTTGCTAAAGAAGGGCAAGCACCAAAAATCTTCGGTAAGCTTAATAAACGTGGTGTTCCAGTACCAGCGTTAATCTTAACTACAGCAATCGGTTTATTTGCATTCCTTACAAGCTTTATCGGCGAAGGTACTGCATATACTTGGATTGTTAATATTTCCGGTCTTTGCGGTTTCATCGCATGGGTTGGTATCGCTGTTTCTCACTATCGCTTCCGTCGTGCCTTCATTGCACAAGGTAGAGATCTTAAAGAATTACCTTATAAAGCGTGGTTGTTCCCAATTGGCCCAATCTTGGCGTTCATTCTTTGCATCATCATCATTGCTGGTCAAAACTACTCCGCTTTCACAGGCGATACAATCGACTGGTATGGCGTATCCGTTGCGTACATCGGATTGCCAATCTTCTTCGCAGTATACTTAGGTTACAAATACATCAAGAAAACAAAACTTGTTCCATTGAAAGAAGTTAACCTAGACCGCGATTTTGATCGATAAAAACATATAATCAGACCTGTTCATTATGAATGTAGTGAACAGGTCTTTTTTTTTATTGTATTTCTGTGAAAGCCTTGCTATAATAAATCAAAATATATTGTAGTCAATTAGAGAGGATACAATTATGATTATTACTACAACTATGCATATTGAAAACAAACCTGTACAAGAGTACAAAGGCATTGTATTTGGTGAAGTAGTAGAAGGCCGTAACTTTGTGAAAGATTTCATGTCTGGTATTCGTGATATCGTTGGTGGCCGTAGCGGTAGCTATGAAGATTCTTTGATGAGTGCCCGCAAAGCAGCTCTTGATGAAATGTCTCAACGGGCTTCTAAAATGGGTGCTAATGCTATTATTGGCGTATCCTTCCAATACAGCACAGTAGGTGCACAAAACGGTATGCTTATGATTACATGCAATGGTACAGCTGTTGTAGTTTAATAAATAATAGACTACGTCAGATATTACTATTAATATAATAATTAATAAAATCCCCCTATAAAAGTGTCAGAAACTTTTATAGGGGGATTTTGTATTAGGTTTTATCTTATATCTTATATTGATCTTTATTATCTTATTTTACCTTATACCATGTTGCATACATGACTGGTAATACGATAAGCGTTAGTACCGTTGCCACTAGTAAGCCGCCGCTAAAGTCGATAGCAAGTGGTCTCCAGAATACATATCCAATAAGAGGAATCATGACTAAAATCGCTGCGATAGCGGTAAGCATGATAGGGCGGAAACGAAGTGTAGCGG
>CATWLR010000081.1:0-5406 GCA_958351665.1 Veillonella infantium
ATATTGAGCTTTTTTAGTTTCATCAGACAATACTTCGTAAGCTTCGTTCGCTTCTTTAAATTTTGCTTCCGCTTCCTTTGGATTATCTTTATTTACATCTGGATGGTATTGGCGTGCCTTTTTACGGAAGGCCTTTTTGATTTCATCTTGAGAGGCATTTTTACTGACCCCTAAGATGTCATAATAATCACGTGCCATTAGTTACCAACCCTTCTTATTTCTTATCGTCATCCACTACTGTGTAATCAGCATCAACTACATTGTCATCAGATTTTGTTTGTTGTTGACCTTGCTCTGCACCACCAGCTGCTTGTTGAGCTTGTTGTGCTGCTGCATACATTTGCTCAGCTAATTTATGTAATGGTTGTTCCAAAGCTTCACTGTCTTTTTTGATATCTTCGATGTTGCCTGCTTCGATAGATTTTTTCAATTTATCTTTTGCTTCTTCAACTTCTTTCAACAAAGCTGTGTCGCCTTTACCATCAAGTTCTTTCAATGCTTTTTCAGCTTGGTATACCAAGGAATCAGCATTGTTTTTAACATCTAATTCTTCTTTTCTAGCTTTATCTTCTGCTGCATGTGCTTCAGCTTCTTTAACCATGCGATCGATTTCGTCTTCTTTTAAACCGCTAGAAGAAGTGATTGTAATTTTTTGTTCTTTTTGAGTACCCAAGTCTTTTGCTTTTACATGTACGATACCGTTAGCATCGATGTCGAATGTTACTTCGATTTGAGGAACCCCACGAGGAGCTGCTGGAATACCATCCAAGTTAAAGCGACCCAATGTTTTATTATCTGCTGCGAACTCACGTTCACCTTGTAATACATGGATATCTACAGATGGTTGGTTATCTGCTGCAGTGGAGAATACTTGAGATTTAGATGTAGGAATTGTAGTGTTACGATCGATAATACGTGTGAATACACCACCCATTGTTTCAATACCAAGAGACAATGGAGTTACATCAAGTAACAATACGTCTTTAACTTCACCTACTAATACACCACCTTGAATAGCAGCACCAATAGCTACACATTCATCTGGGTTAACGTTTTTAGTTGGTTCTTTACCCAATACTTTTTTAATAGCTTCTTGTACAGCTGGAATACGGCTAGAACCACCAACTAACAATACTTTATCGATATCGGATGCAGATAAACCAGCATCGTTCATAGCTTTACGAGTAGGTTCGATAGTAGCTTGTACCAAATCAGCAGTTAATTCTTCGAATTTAGCACGAGTCAATGTTACATCCAAGTGTTTAGGACCAGTAGCATCAGCTGTGATGAATGGCAAATTGATATTTGTACTTGCTACGCCAGACAATTCAATTTTTGCTTTTTCAGCAGCTTCTTTTAAACGTTGATCAGCTAATTTATCATTGGATAAATCGATACCTGTTTCTTTTTTGAACTCTTCAATAAGGTAGTTCATAATGCGTTGGTCGAAGTCATCACCACCAAGATGGTTGTTACCAGATGTTGCTAATACTTCAAATACGCCATCGCCAAGTTCAAGAATGGATACGTCGAATGTACCACCACCAAGGTCAAATACAAGAACTTTACCATCTTCATCTTTATCTACGCCATATGCAAGAGCTGCTGCTGTAGGTTCGTTAATGATACGAAGTACTTCAAGGCCTGCAATAGCACCAGCGTCTTTAGTAGCTTGACGTTGAGCATCTGTAAAGTATGCAGGAACTGTGATAACAGCTTGTTTAACAGGTTCACCCAAATATGCTTCTGCATCAGCTTTGATTTTTTGAAGAATCATTGCAGAAATTTCTTGAGGAGTATAAGACTTACCTTCTACAGTTACTTTGTAGTCTGTACCCATGTGACGTTTAATAGAAATGATTGTGTTTTCAGGGTTAGATACAGCTTGACGTTTAGCCAATTGACCAACTAAACGTTCGCCATTTTTTGCAAAACCAACAACGGAAGGAGTTGTACGAGCGCCTTCTTGGTTAGTAATAACCGTAGGTTCGCCACCTTCCATAACCGCAACACAAGAGTTTGTAGTACCTAAATCAATACCAATTACCTTTGCCATAATATATGCCTCCTAAAACCTTTATAATCTATTCAACAACTTTTACCATTGCTGGACGAATACAACGACCATCAACAGTATAGCCAGTTTGTAATACTTCACATACCGTATCAGATTCATATTCATCTGACGGCACTCGCATAATTGCTTGATGGAAATTTGGATCAAATGGTTTACCCACCGCATCGATAACGGCTAAACCGTGTTTAGATAACATAGCCATCAAGTTTTGATGGATCATGATAAATCCATCAAGGAATACTTTTGCATCACCTTCTACTGGACTTTGAACAGCTCGTTCAAAGTTATCTAATACAGGAAGTAGATCTGTAAGTACATCCCCTTTAACATATCCTGCAAGTTGCTCTTTTTCTTGATTAGTACGACGTTTGAAGTTGTCGAAGTCCGCTTGTAAACGCTTATAGCGATTATCAAAGTCTGCTTTGAGCTCCTCTAATACTTGAGCTGCGTCCGCCACAACTTCTTCAGCTTCCTCAACAGCTGGCGTCTCTACATTTGTAGTTTCCACTGTTTCGTCAACTGTTTCTTGTTTAATGTCTTGTTCTTCAGCCATTATATGCCCTTTCTATTTTTGTTCTTTTACCATAGATTCCATTATATGTTTCATATGAGACAACATGCCAATGATACGACCATATTCCATTCGTGTCGGTCCTAGAATAGCAAGAGTACCGATAGGTTGATCTTGATTTGTAAAATCAGCTTGTACTACACTCATTGATTGAAGTGCTTCGGTATCATTTTCATTGCCAATCTTTACCTTTACAGGTGTAGGTGAATCATCCTTTAATAATTGTCCCAATTGATTTTGTTCTTCCACTAATGAAAGCAAGGGTTGCACTTTTTCAACAGACTTAAACTCTGGTTGATTTAACAACTCCGTAGTACCTACCGAATAGAACAACTTACGTTTATTAATTGCTCGTAATAATGTTTCTGAAAGGATCATCAAAATCCCTTGGGGACCTTCCATATGAATCAATAGTGTTCCTAACGCTTCAGCCGTTACATGACCAATACTTATATTCTGTAAAGCATTGCTAAATTGCATAGCTAAACTTTGTAATACATCAGGCGAAACGCCTTCAGTAAAGTACATTAGTTCATTATCAAGAGCACCAGTTTCAGTAATAACAACCATGACAGCTTGATGTGAATCAAGCGGCAATACATGAATGTATTTGATTAATGCTCTATCATGGGCTGGAGCTAAGAACAAACTCATACTATGGCTCACTTGTGATAATAATTTAGCCATATTTAAAAAGAGCTCACTGGTAGATCCATTAGAATGTTTCCATAACATTTCAATTTTCTCAGCATCCTGTAATGGAACAGGTTGTTGACTCAACATAGAATCAACATATAAGCGATAGCCTTTAGCTGAAGGAATACGTCCCGCCGATGTATGAGGTTGCTCCAAATAGCCTAACTCCTCTAAATCGGACATTTCATTGCGTACTGTTGCAGGACTAATACCAAGATTATAATTCTTTGCAATCGTCCTGGAACCTACAGGTTCAGCAGATTTAACGTAGTCTTCAATTATGGCTCGCAAGATGCGCTGTTTTCTTTCATCCATAATGACACCTCTTGTTAGCACTCATAAACTTTGAGTGCTAATCGCATGTATAATATTATCACATAGGAAAAAATTGTCAAGCAAAAAAATCCTTAAAAAGTCAAATAATATCTATTTAGTCAAAAAGACAATTGAATATTTTAAATTAATTAGTCAAAAAATCAAAGTGCAATAATAAGAAAACACTTATACTATCTACATTTATGCCATATTCTAAAATCTAAATAGTAGAATATGATGGTCTAATAACATTTTTATTATTAAAACCATAAAATAGTATAAGTGTTTATATATGTAATAATTTTATTGTTACTAAAACTCAGAGAAAAACCAATCACTCTCTAGATAAACGAACAGATTAAGAACTATAAAACCATTAGCACTTAAAATATAGCAACTTATAGTTCTACACCTTCTAAGGGATTACCTAAGCGTTCTAATAGTTTCCCCATACGCTCACGGGGCTCGCCATGTTCTGCATACCAATCTATTAAGATATCTACAGCTTTTTTTGATTGCTCTACTGTAAGCTTTCTAGCTAAAATTTTGCCAGCTTCTGGTCTCATACCTGTATTGCCGCCAACAGCTAACATAAAACCTTGAGATGTACCAATAAAGGCAATATCTTTAACCATAGAATCAGGACAATTACGACCACAACCACTAATTCCTATTTTACATTTGTGACTTGTTTTACGACCATAATGTTTACGTTCTATATAATCTGCTAATTCAGCAGTCTCCATCTGACCGTTTTTACATTTTCCTTTACCTACACAGGCAATTAATGAATTGACACCTCTATGAATAACCGTAGTAACCCCATCAGGTAACTCAGCAATCAAAGCCTCTTTATCATCCTTATCAATACCTGTAATTTGTATACCAGTCACCACATGTCTAAAGGAACCACCGTATTTTTCAGCTAATGATATACATGCTTTCATTTGGTCCAAAGAAAATTCATTATGTAATCCATGTATTATAACAGATGTCTTCATCTTTCCTCCTAAATAAGCATGCATATTCATCATCATCCTATTTATCCTAACATGTTACTTATTGAGAAACTATGAGAAATCTTACTCTTTTATGAATTGACTAAACACATAATTTCCATGCTTAGCACCTTCTGGCGTAAGATAATATAAGTCGCCATCTTGTATTATTAAATTCTTTTCAATTAAATTATCTAAAATAGAGCCATATATATCTTCTAATCGTATATTAAATCTGTTAGCAAAATCGACTGTATTGATTCCCCACTTGGTTCGCAAGCTTAAAAAACAATAATCTTCTCTAGCTCTTTTGGAATCGATAACTACCTCATCTACAACAGGAAATTCAAAGCACTCTATTTTCTAGCATAAGGCATGACATTACGATTATTAGCTCTTCTTACACTATCAAAAAATGAATGAGCACCAGCACCAAAACCTAAATAATCACAATATTGCCAATATTTTAGATTATGTTTACTATAGGCCTTATCTTTCGCAAAATTGGATATTTCATAACGCTCAAATCCCAAATCTTGAATCCCTTGCATCATCATGTCATACATCGTATCCTCTGTTGATTCATTAGGTAAGGAAATGACTCCTTTATCAACCAAATGATATAATCGTGTTCCTTGTTCTACTTGTAAACCATAGTTAGAAATATGGTTAATAGGCAAGGTACTAACAATATCTAATTTTTTATTAATTTCATCAATTGTTTGATTCGGTAATCCATATATTATATC
>CATWLR010000082.1:0-5402 GCA_958351665.1 Veillonella infantium
AATTTATGTTTTTCTAGCTTCAAAATATTAAATATTTTAATATTTTGTTTATATTCAACACAAAAAATAATTTCTTAACTTAGCAGTCTGTCAATGACAATAAAAAAGCACCATCTACCTAGGTCCGACTTATGTGTCGATTCCTATTAGGATAGATGGTGCTTTTATAATTGTTCTAATTAAGTTGTTCAAATAAACATGTTCCACTCGGTCTACAATGTAGCATAGTACTACTTTATATTTCGTCGTACCGCTAAGCTACCAGCACTGCTAGCTAGACCCGCCCGGTTGATATGTGGATTCCCATGTTTATACGTTTTTGGCTTGCTACTTTTATCTTCTACCTTTGATTTCTCAAATTTAGTAAATAGATTATCTAGCTCGCGCAAGAGCGCACGTTTTTGTGAGTCTTTCAACTCGAATACTTCACCTTTATAGGCGATGTATTTATTTTTGAGTACAGGACTGAGATCATAGATGGGCTCGTGTTGTTCTCCATTTACATCTAACAGCTCATCCAAGGTCAATCCATAATAGCGAGACAGGGCACAGAGTGTATCTAAATCTGGTTCGCGATACCCTGTTTCGTAATTTGAAAGCGCCGCATTACTGATACCTACGGCCTTTGCTACTTCGATTTGGCTTTTGCCCATGCGCACGCGAGCACGCTTTAAGTTCTTGTAAAACTGCATGTTCATCACCTACATCGATACATAAACAACTACAAACTATATACTTTTATAATAATGTATCACTGATTTTTATAGTAGTGTATCACTAATCTTTATAGTAGTGTATCACTAATTTTTTTGAAAGCTTCATCAGCTACGGCTAATGTACGTTCGATTTCACTGCTCTTGTGGCAGATAGATACAAAGTTACTTTCATAAGGGCTTGGTGCATAGTAAATACCATGACTCAAGTTATGGTGGAAGAACATTTTAAATTGTTCTTCGTTGCACGCTGCTGCATCATCAAAGTTCTTAACTGGTTTATCAGTGAAGAAAATGGTGAACATGGAGCCTACCCGTTGTACTACAACAGGCACATTATATTGAGCTGCCAAACGTTCAAAGCCTTCACAAAGAGCGATGGTTGCATCTTCTACTTGTTTAAAGATAGTTGGATCTCGTTGCAAAATGGAAAGCGTTGCAAGACCAGAGGTAACGGCAATAGGGTTACCACTCAATGTACCAGCTTGGTAAATAGGACCAGCTGGTGCGATTTGGTTCATAATCTCACGAGCACCGCCAAATACAGCAAGTGGCATGCCACCGCCAACGATTTTACCTAGGCATGTAAGGTCAGGTTTAATATTGTAACGTTTTTGTGCACCGCCGCTACTAGCGCGGAAGCCACACATAACTTCGTCAAAGATCAACACTGCGCCATGAGCCTTAGTCACTTCACGCAAGGTTTCAAGGAAGCCTGGTTCTGGAGGCACACAACCCATATTACCTGCAACTGGTTCTACGATAATAGCCGCAATAGTATCGCCAATCTCGTCGAATAATTTGCGAACCGCATCAGAGTCATTGTACGGTAAAGTAATTGTATTTTCTGCTACCCCTTGAGGAACACCAGGGCTATCTGGCACGCCGAAGGTAGCAAGGCCAGAGCCAGCTTTTACCAAGAGTGCATCACTATGACCATGGTAACAGCCAACGAATTTCACGATACGATCGCGACCAGTATAGCCACGAGCTACGCGCAAGGCGCTCATAGTAGCCTCTGTACCCGAGTTAACGAGGCGGATAACCTCCATGGATGGCATGAAGGCTTGTACCTTTCTAGCCAATTCTGTTTCTAGTAGTGTAGGCGCACCGTAGCTAGTACCACGAGGAATCGCCTCTTGCAAGCTTGCAATAACCTCAGGATTCGCATGGCCCAAGATCATAGGGCCCCAGCTCAACACATAGTCGATGTATTCGTTATTATCAATATCATAAATACGGCTACCACTAGCACTGCTGATAAACGGAGGGTTAGAACCTACACTGCGGTAGGAACGAACTGGACTGTTTACGCCGCCTGGCATATAGCGTTTAGCCTCTTCAAAGGCTTTTTCAGATTTACCGAGTTGGAACATGGTTTCTCCTTATTTTTGTAACCATTTAGCAATATCTATAGCATGGTACGTAATGATAATTTTAGCACCGGCGCGCTTCATAGAAAGCATTGTTTCCATAACAAGGCGTTCTTCGACGATAAGACCAGCTGCAGCAGCAGATTTAACCATCTCATATTCGCCAGACACATTGTATACCGCTACAGGTAATTCATAGCGGTCACGTGTTTCACGAACAATATCCAAATAGGACAAAGCTGGTTTGATCATGATAATATCTGCACCTTCAGCAATGTCGAGTTCAATTTCTCTGAAAGCTTCCAAGCGATTAGCTGGGTCCATTTGATAGGACTTGCGGTCCCCAAATTTAGGTGCAGAGTTAACGGCACCACGGAACGGACCATAGTAAGCGGATGCGTATTTTGCAGCATAGCTCATGATAGATACATTAGTATAACCTGCCGCATCAAGGGCTTCACGGATAGCACCTACACGGCCATCCATCATATCGGATGGAGCCACCATATGGGCACCTGCTTCTGCTTGGCTTACCGCTACTTTACAAAGCAATGGCAATGTTTCATCATTTAAGATTTCATGATCATCAATCATGCCACAATGTCCTGTTGTTGTGTATTGACACAAGCAAACATCAGCTACGACCAATAGGTTTGGCACAGCTGCGCGGATAGCTTTGATAGCTTGTTGTACAGGTTGGGACATATCCCATGCAGAGGAACCTTGTTCGTCCTTATATGTAGGAATACCGAATATCTCTACCCCAAGAATACCAAGATCATATACCTCTTGAGCCATTTTTACAGCTTCATCAACGGATAAGTGATATTGGCCTGGCAACGTATCGATATCTTTTTTGATACCTTCACCAGGAACGATAAATAATGGATAAATTAAATCAGTTACGTCGAGTGTCGTTTCGCGTACCAAATCACGCATTTCTGGATTGATACGCAAGCGGCGAGGACGGTATGTTAAATCGTACATGTGATCCTCCTAAATGTCCTTTATAATAGCATTGACTAAGCCATCAGTTGTATATACATCGCTGATGACAGCTGGTTTAAGGCCTGCACTCATAGCTGTAGCAGCGGTGATAGGTCCAATGCAAGCAATCTTAGTATTGCCTAATAGTTTCAATGCATCATCGCCCAATAATTGAATTGTATTGGTTACTGTAGAGGAACTTGTAAACGTAATATAGTCTACAGTACCTTCTGTTAAGGCATTTACTAATGCTTCTTGTTGAGATGTATCTTGTGTCGTTTCATATAAACGCAAGATATCTACATCTATATCGTGATGACGCAAAGAGCGTGGAATTACGTCGCGAGCCACTTTTGGTTGAATGAGCAATACGGAATCCCCTGCTTTAAGTTCTTCTTCAAGAGCCTCTACAGCAGATTCAGCCTTGTAGTCTGCAGGAATAATATCTGGAACGATACCATATTTTTGAAGTTCACGAGCTGTAGCACAGCCGATGGCTGCTACTTTAGAATTACCTAATGCACGTGTATCCTTGCCTTCTTTATACAGAGCATCGAAGAAGTAACGAACCCCTTCACCAGATGTGAATACGATACATTGGTATTGTTTTGTGTTATTAATGATGCGTCGATCTTCATCAAATAACTCCAGCGGAGATGTTTTAATAGCTGCTGCTTCAACTACATTAGCACCTTGAGCTGCTAATTTTTCACGGAATGCACTAGCTTGAGAACGAGCGCGTGTCACTACAATGGTTTTACCGAATAAAGGTTTATTATCGAACCATTGTAATTTTTCACGAAGATTAACTACATCACCAACTACGATGATAGCTGGCGCTTTTAGTTGTGCCTTTTCTACGTCTTCTACTACATGTTCAAGGGTAGATACGAGAACTTCTTGAATCGTTTTTGTACCCCAACGAACAAGCGCTACTGGTGTAGAAGCTGGGCGTCCATGAGCCATCAATTTTTCTGCAATGGTAGGCAAATTGCCAACCCCCATTACAAAGCAAAGTGTATCAACGGCTGTAGCAAGGCCTTCCCAGTGAATACCAGATACTGCTTTAGTTGGATCCTCATGACCGGTTACAACCGCAAAGGATGTAGCCATAGCGCGTTGTGTTACAGGAATACCTGCATAAGCAGGTGCTGCAATTGGAGATGTTACGCCTGGTACGAATTCAAATGGTACACCAGCTTCCCCAAGGGCCATCGCCTCTTCACCACCGCGACCGAACACGAGTGGATCACCGCCTTTTAAGCGTGCTACAACTTTACCTTCTTTACCTTTTTGTACTAAAAGCTCATTGATTTCCCATTGGTGCATCGTGTGATCTTTACATTGTTTACCAGCGTAGATCAATTCTGCATCTGGGCGTGCCCATTCTAATAGATGAGCATCAGCTAAATAGTCATATACAATTACATCTGCTTTTTCAATGCATTCGCGACCTTTTACAGTAATGAGTTTAACATCGCCAGGGCCTGCACCGATTAGATATACCATACCTGTCATTTTATGATTCCTTCCTCTATGAGAGCATCCACAATATGTTTGCCACCTTCTTCGTATAAGGCTTTTGCTAGGTTTTTGCCAAGGATTTCACCCTTTTTAGCAGGACCAGAGATTTCCCCTTCGTATACAGTCTTGCCATCGAGGGAGGCAATCATGGCCTTCAAGGTCAATTGACCTTTATTGATAATGCCGTGTACGCCCATTGGCACTTGGCAACCACCGTTTAGTTGACGCAAGAAGCTGCGTTCCCCTTCAACGGCATAGCGCGTAGCTTCATCGTTAATAGGAGCTAGCATTTCAAGCATCTCTGTATCATCGGCACGACACTCGATAGCGAGTGCCCCTTGACCTACAGCAGGAATCATTTCATCAGCCCTAAAGACTTGTGTGATTTGGCCTTCTAAGCCTAACCGTTTTAAACCTGCTTGCGCCAAGATAACGCCATCTAATTTTTCTGTTTCAATCTTGCTTAAACGAGTTTGTACATTTCCTCGAATCACCTCTACCTTAAGGTCCGGTCTTACATGCAATAATTGCGCTTGACGGCGCAAGCTGCTCGTACCGACACGTGCACCATGGGGCAATTTATCTAATGTTTTGTACACTGGGCTCACAAGTGCATCGTAAGGCACTTCACGAGCAGAGATAGCACCAAGGGTTAGCCCTTCTGGTAACTCTGTAGGCATATCTTTCAAGCTATGTACAGCGATATCAATGTCGCATTTATGCATTGCTGCGTCTAATTCAGCTGTAAACCAACCTTTACCACCCACTTGAGCCAGTGGTTTTTCTAAGATACGGTCACCCTTTG
>CATWLR010000083.1:0-5380 GCA_958351665.1 Veillonella infantium
TAACAAAGCAGCAGCCAACACGCCTAATTGCCAACCTAAGGCAACGTAGCTTGTTGCTTTTGCACGGTGTTGAGCAGGCCAAGCTTCAGCAGCGAGCGCCATACCAATACCAAATTCACCACCTAAACCAATACCTGCTATTGTACGGTAGATAAGAAGATCCCAATAGCCTTGAGCAAAAGCACAGAGGCCAGTAAATATAGCAAATAAAACAATCGTCCAAGTTAAAACGCGAACGCGACCAAATTTATCTGACAAGGTACCGAAGATGAAACCACCAAGTACGGCACCAACCAAGGTCCACGTCACAAGAGACCCTGCTTGACCTGTGGTCAAACCTAAATCTCCAGAAATTAGTGTCAGCATAAAGCCAAGAATTAAGAGGTCAAAACCATCCATAGCATAACCAATGGAGGAACCAATAACGGCTTTCCAGCCATATGAATTTACTTCTTTCATAGTATTTCCTTTCGCTACTCACAGGTAACAATTAAAGAGATAGCCCCCACTATACAAATGGCCAACGCCTAGACTTAAGTCTAATGAAAGGCTTTAGTATATGGGGGCTAAATATTTAGTTACGTTCTTTGATTTCGATTTTAATAGAATTGAAGAATTCTTCGAATGGTACAGAACCTAATTTGTCACCGCCGTGTTTACGAACGTTAACTGTGCCTTCTTCAACTTCTTTATCGCCTACCACAAGCATGTATGGAACTTTTGCCATTTGTGCTTGGCGGATTTTGTAGCCGATTTTTTCGCTACGATCATCCACTTCTACACGTACATAGTCGCGATGCATTTGTTTTGCCAATTCTTTAGCATATTCAACATGTTTTTCAGAGATAGGTAAGATTTTAACTTGTACAGGAGCCATCCAAGTTGGGAACGCACCTGCATAGTGTTCAGTTAAGATACCGATGAAACGTTCCATGGAGCCAAAGCATGCACGGTGAATCATGATAGGACGATGTTTTTGACCATCTTCACCAATGTATTCGATTTGGAAACGTTCAGGCAAGTTCATATCCAATTGGATAGTACCACATTGCCATGTACGGCCTAAGGAATCTTCAATATGGTAGTCAAGTTTAGGGCCGTAGAATGCGCCATCACCAGGGTTAATTACGTAAGGAATGCCTTTCGCTTCAATCGCATTACGCAATGCTTCTGTAGCCGCTTCCCAAATGGCATCGTCACCCATTGCATTGTCTGGTTTAGTAGACAATTCTACATGGTATTTCAAACCGAATTGACTATAAATGCGGTCGAACAATTCGATAACTTTCATCAATTCAGATTGCATTTGATCTGGCAACATGAATACGTGAGCGTCGTCTTGTGTGAACGCACGTACACGGAACAAGCCATGTAATGCACCAGACAATTCATGACGGTGTACTAAGCCGAGTTCAGCATAACGTAATGGGAAGTCGCGATAGGAATGCATTTCGTTTTGGTAAACCAAGATACCACCTGGGCAGTTCATTGGTTTAATTGCATATTCTTCATCATCGATAATTGTAGTGTACATGTTTTCACGGTAATGGAACCAGTGACCAGATGTTTCCCACAATTGTTTATTTAAGATGATTGGTGTACGAATTTCTTCGTAATCGAATTCATGGTGAACTTCACGCCAGAAGTTTTCCAATTCGTTGCGAAGAGCCATACCTTTTGGTAAGAAGAATGGGAAACCAGGACCTTCTTCTTTGATAACGAACAAACCAAGTTCTTTACCAAGTTTACGATGGTCCCGTTTAGCTGCTTCTTCAAGCAAGTGAAGGTATGCATCAAGTTCTTCTTTCTTTTCAAATGCTGTACCGTAAATACGTTGCAACATTTTGTTCTTTTCATCGCCACGCCAGTATGCACCTGCAATGCTTTGTAATTTGAAAGCTTTTACCTTACCAGTAGATGCCACGTGAGGACCTGCACAAAGATCGATGAAATCACCTTGCGCATAGCAAGAGATAACAGCATCTTCAGGAAGATCTTCAATCAATTCTACTTTGTAGTCTTCGTTTTTAGATTTGAAGAACTCAATAGCTTCTTGACGAGACATTACAGATTTAGTGATAGGCAAGTTTTCTTTTACAATACGGCTCATTTCCTTTTCGATTTTGCCTAAATCTTCAGGAGTTAAAGTATGTTCCATATCGATATCATAGTAGAAACCTTTATCGATAGCAGGACCGATAGCCAATTTAGCTTCAGGCCATAAGCGTTTAACCGCTTGTGCCAAAATATGAGAAGCTGTATGGCGTAAAGTATGTTTACCGCCATCTTCTTCGAATGTTAAGAAAGCTACTTCAGAACCATCAACGAGTTCTTCGCGAAGGTCTGTTAATTCGCCATTTACATTAGCAGCTAGTACTTTTTTAGCCAAGCTGTTAGATAGTTGTTTTACTGCTTCCCCAAGAGTAGTGCCAGCAGCGTATTCCTTTGCACTACCATCAGGTAAAATGATTTTTACATCTGCCATTTTTCTTTCCTCCAATTTATTATCTAGGATAGACTGGATTTTGGTAATAAAAAAAGACCCTCTATCCCTACAAAACAAGGGACGAAGATCATTCGCGGTTCCACCCTAGTTAACTACCTATACCAATATATGTGTATAGTTAATTCACTTCATTAAGCCCGATAACGGTGGCGGCCGTATTTGCCTACTTAGGTTCGACAAATCAGTTTAAAGGGGGTAACTCTGATATATGTGTAAGGCATTTCCAGCATCTGCCTCTCTCTGGTACACAGGGATATGAGAATCATGTCCTTTGCATAACTTTTACTAGATTATAGTATCACAGGGAATTAAAAAATTCAATACAGTTCAATAGTAAATTTCACAAAATCTATAAATTAAAGAAACGCCTTTAAACACACCATATAAAAACGGCCCGATATAACTGATATGTACCCCTTTACGGGTTGTCCATTAAAAGGAGTACATATGAAACTCGAGCCGTTTATTAAGATTATCATATATACGCTAACTAATGTAGCTGTACTACAGCTCACTGTACATGAGCTAGATTATTAGCGTTTGAAGTTTGTAGATAACATAGCACCAATTACTTTTTCCAATTTGCTATTGGAAAGGTCTGGGCCTTTGTAGAGTGTTAAAAGTACATCATTAGAGTTATCTTGTTTAGAAACCATCATAACACCGCTACCACGAGCACCGTTATCATCATAGTCTTTTGCTACGATAACGAGATTCAAGTAATGGTCCTTCATGTATGTGTACACTTTACTTGTACGTGCAGAGGAACCAATCATTTTTGCCATGCTCATGCCACGGTTAAATACGATAGTATTTGCATTATGAGGGTTTGCCGCTAATTGTTGTTTTTCCTCGTCATTTAAAGGCATGAGATTCACCATGAGGGAATCACCCATTTTACCACGGAACATAGCTGGCATTGTTTCGCGCACATCTTCAGGAATACCTGTGTCAGCAGTCAATTTTAATTCTTTAGGAACAGTCATGTATAGAACGCCCTTGCTGTTTCGGCCTACCTCTGTTGTACTGAGGTCTACGGCGCTAAGCATAATAGAATCTTTAATAGTGGCTACTTGATTTGCTAATGGCTTTTCAGGAATGCCACGGCTTGCCAATTGTACGTCACCAGATTTAGTTTTTTTCAAGGTTTCTACATTCCAGTTAGCACCTTTTTTGTCAGCATCGCTAGCCTCTGTGAAAGCATTCGCCCCATCTTTTGTGCCTACATACACGTACGTTTGAGCTGGGATAATAGTATCTGGCGCACCAGTTTTATTGAACGCTGCACCGTATACTACATTCGGAATCACAGTAGAACCAATTTGTAGATTGTTATTAGTTTGGCTTTCCACATCAAAGTTGATATTGCCTGTGAATGTCATATCAGGACCATGATTGATGACTACTACATCCCCTGCTTGAGGAATAATAACAGGGCCTACAGGACCTGCCATAGCTACGCCTGCCATAGATACACTTAGACAAGCTGTTAATAATGCACGTTTCAACATAGATTGTTTCATAGATATACTCTCATTTCTCTACTAGGTCTAAACATTTTGATGTAATTATAAAAATATGATATTAATCCTCGATAGTGACATAGTCCGATAGACTACTTAATAATTCAATAGCCAAGGGCCGTGTTGAAGGTGTACACCTTAGCATACATCGTCCATTTACATCAATGGATGTCATAACCCCTAAGTATTCATATCCTTCAATGATGCGATTGATATAGTTCGTATGCTTCGGTTCAAGATGAAAGTACACATACGCCTCTTCCCCAGAGGTTGCTAAATCTGGTACATTAGTAAATGCACCGATAGATTTACTCGGTTCTAAAGATGTACCACTCATAAGTCCTCCTACACATCATTACTATAAAATGTAAATGCTATACATGTCACTAGTATAGGCATCCATTAGATATGTTTGTCGTTAATATACTACCTACTAAGCTTCTTTTGGTTTGCACTCACGGCGCATCATAGAATACGGCTCAAGTGGTGTATCCATGTAGATACGTACTTTCATTTGCGCATGAGGCGCTACGTCGATTGGATTACCATCTTCGTCTGTCATTTTTTCAATTACAGTTTCCACAAGTTCACCTTTAGGTTGGCAGAATTCTACTTTATCCCCAACCTTGAAGTTATTACGTTGTTCAAGATCAACGTATTTTTCTTCTTCGTTGTAGCCCATAACTAAACCGATGAAGTCATGGCTTTGTGTATTTGTAGATTTACCATAATTTTGGGCTGTTTCATCAGGACGACCTTCTGCAAAGCCATCTGTATATGGACGGTGAGAAATCTTTTCTAATTCTGCAATCCATTCCGGACGAACATACCAGTCTTTACCTTCTTTAAGGTATGTATCGATAGCTGTACGGTATACCTTTGCTACTGTGGCACAATAGTGAACGGATTTCATACGGCCTTCGATTTTAAGGCTGTCGATACCAGCTTCATAAAGATCTGGAATGCGGTGAATCAAGCACAAGTCTTTAGAGTTAAAGATATATGTGCCATGTTCATCTTCTTCAATTGGATAGTATTCACCAGGTCGGTTAGATTCCACAAGGGAGTATTTCCAACGACAAGATTGAGAGCATTGACCGCGGTTCGCATCGCGATTGCCTGTCATGTAGTTAGACAATAGGCAACGACCAGAGTAAGAAATACACATAGAACCATGTACGAAAGATTCGATTTCGATATCTACATTGTCCTTCATTTCTTTAAGGTCCGCCAAAGACACTTCACGAGCTGCTACAACACGTGTAGCACCAAGTTCTTTCCACATTTGAACTGTATGCCAGTTTGTTGTAGATGCTTGTGTACTTACGTGAAGTTCAAGTCCTGGAGCAAC
>CATWLR010000084.1:0-5365 GCA_958351665.1 Veillonella infantium
AATCAAGCCTGAAGATGCTGTTGAGTTTATCAAACGCGTTGAGTCCTACGAAAATCTTGAGGTAGATGGTTTCTTCTCTCATATGAGTAACGCCGATGCGGCGGATCAAAGCCACGCTCATGGACAGGCGCAAAAATTCCATAAAATGGTCGATGAAATCCGTGCATTTAGACCTGATGCGGACTATCGCTTCTCTCTTGCCAATAGTGCTGGCTTATTATCCGTAAAAGACAGCTTATTTACCGATGCCCGTCCTGGCATTATTCAATACGGCATTATGCCATCCCTTGATGTGCCAAATCGATTAGGGTTAAAACCGGTCCTCTCCTTCCATAGCGAAGTAGTACATGTACAGCGACTAGAAGCAGGTGAAGGTATCGGTTATGGTTCTACCTATGTAACACCTGAACCAATGACGATTGCTACCATTCCTGTAGGCTATGCAGATGGATACCCTCGTAGCTTATCCAACCGCGGTACAGTCCTCATTCATGGCACACGTTGTCCTGTAGTGGGCCGCATCTGTATGGACCAATTCATGGTGGCCGTTCCAGATACGATTACTGTACAACCAGGTGACAAGGTTGTGCTCCTAGGTTCTCAAGGTCATGAAAGCATCTCTGCACTCGAGATTGCCGCCCTTGCCTCTACAATTCCTTATGAAATCTTTTGTGGATTCTCAGAACGCGTGCCTCGACAATACATATAAAAGGCTAACTATTGTTACTAATAGTAAATGCTCCATATACCAAAAGCGCAGATATACATTGTATCTGCGCTTTTCCAATTTCTACTACGAATTTTTCTTATAAGGTACATTTTTATATTGAATGAACATAGAAAAAGCCCGTAATACATGCAGCGGTCTACATGTATTACGGGTTTTCCTGCTCCCCTATACCTAGCGTACTGTAAAGCAGTTACGTTCTTATTGTGAGAGAGAGTATTATATACCAAGTATATAATCTTATGATTGGGAGGGAACCACAATGCATAAGGGGCCCTCTGAACGACAGACGGCATAGGAGAGAGTCAATGTTTGTCTATCCAATCCAGAGGGCTGCGTGTGTGTAATTGTTTATTGTGTGTGTAAGTGTATTGTGTATGTGTATGTGTGTAAGTGTATTGTGTATGTGTGTATAGTTTTGTGTGTTTAGTGTTCGTGTATTAAAGGGTTTGCTTTAAAGTAGGATAGGCTTAGGATTAGCTTATTTTACGGCCATACCTGTTTTAGCATCCAATGCGATGGATACAGGTTTGTTTTGTGCATCATGGAACTCTACAGTATATATAGGTTTACCATTTTGGTTCACTACAGACCAAGAGTTAATACCAGTTGCTACATTGCCAGTTTGTGCGAAGGCTGCATTGATCGCCACATGTGGAGGTAACACAGTACCAGCATCAATAGCACTAGCTTCCATGGATGCATCATATGCTTTAGGAGTACCTTCAGCTACATTACCAGTTGCCACATCTAGAGTCATGGAATGGGCACCACTAGCATTGAAACCGTCTACTTCATAAATAGCAGTTTTGTCGGCAGCTTTGAAGGATACTTTAGTAATCTTAGAGTCGCCATATTTATTTTCAAATTGATCGATTAAATAATTCGCACCAATTACGAAAATACTATTTTGATCGACTACGCCTGCTTGCTTACTTGTTGTGCTAGGTTGTGATTTTCCACTTTTAGAGTTTTTTTTTCCTCTTTAGTAGTTTCTTTTTTGTCAGCTTTTTTATCTGCTTTTACTTCTTTAGTTTCTTTTACAGCTTTATCAGCTTTAACTGCTTTGTCAGCTTTTACTTTAGGCGCTTTATGTGCTTGCGCTTTTTTAGTATTTTTTTCGTCTTTATTAGCTTCTACTTTTTTATCTGCTGCACGTACTACTTTAGCTTCGCTAGGAGCTTTTGCTACCGCTGCAGTTTCAATTGTAGGAGTTGCTGCTGCTGGAACTACAGTGTCTTGAACAACTGGAGCTTTTACATCTTGAGTTGCTGTTGGAACTGGTGTAGTATCTTTAGCTACTGGTGTAGCTGGAGTCACTTCAACTTTAGCTGCTGTAGGTACTACTTTAGCTGTTGTAGGAGCTACTTCTGCTTTAGCTGCTACTGGAGCTACTTCTGTTTTAGCTGCTGGAGTCACTTGAATAGTAGGAACTACTTGATGAGTAGCAGGTTCTGCGACAGGAGCTGCAGTAGCAGCTACCTCTTGAGTTACAGGAACTGGTGTGGCTTGTTCAGCTGCTGTTACTGCTACAGTAGCACCAAATACGCCAGCTACTGCTAAAGCAATACTGCTTTTCAAAATAGATTTTTTCATAATATCCTCCTTGATAATTCATATATATGCAATCTTACGCATATATATTTTAACCAACTCGGTTTCATCGTTATAGTTCCAAAACATATATCTAGCGTGGACTGTAGATATATAGTCTGGAAACTCCCGATATATTTGAGTTCTGTCTTTTGACCGGACACATATTATCGATAATCTATGAAATAAAAATGTAGAATTCACCGGTCTAGCTTATTTTGGGGTGAGAATAAAATGAATTTATATGTAAATTCAATGAAATTCTATAGTATTCGATTTGCAACTAAGTATTCCATGAACTAACTTCAAAAAGCCATTTTTCCCATAAATAAAGGAACAGAAGACACTCATTGTAATTCTCATAATGTAAACAGCCCCTTTCATGAGCAAATATTCACAAAAAAACTCCTTAAAACTATCCTTTTCTACAAAAAAAGATAATTTTAAGGAGTTTATTCTTATATTTAAAATAATAAACCTTCTACTATTAAGTTATATTTACTAGTCACAGTAATGATTAGTCGTCAAATTTAACAGACAACAACGTACCATTCATAGCATCAATGCGTACATCAACCTCTTTGTCACCTTCTGTACCGAAGCTAACTTTGTATACTATTTTACCTTTATCATAGTGTACAGACCACTCATTAAGGCTTGTCGCTTTGCCTTGTGTTTGAGCATAAGCAAAGTTAACTACCGCTGCTGGCGGTAAGATTTCACGAGGATCAAAGGATTTTTTCTTTAAGGATTTATGGAAGTCACCTTCACGTTTTTCAAAGATTTGATTTGTTGCATAGATATAAGTGAGCTCATATTTGCCACTTTCATCAACACCTTCTACATCATATCTAATTTGACCACCATCCGCATCAAAAGCAATTTCAGTGATAGCTGCATTTGGATGATTTTGAATAAATGCATTCAATAAACCATTTGCACCTACAATCGCTGCATGGTTTCCATCAACAACTGCAATAGTTGGTTCTACTGCTACTAAAGGCGCCGCACTTGCATTTGGCATACCAAACACTGCTGCCAAGGCTAATACAAGACCACCTTTTATAAATAAGGATTTCATAGGCTCCTCCATCTCTCAAACAGGACCTTAGTGTATATATACAATTATACACTAAATCGATACGATTTATTAATCTTTATTTATAATATTAATGCATAGACCACTGCCCTATGATACAATGCATGTAGAATATTTTTTACTACAAGTGAGACCATTATGATTTCAATATATCCTACTATATATCACACATTTCAATGCAAAGCAGATCGATGTGAAAATACATGCTGCCAACTGTGGACCATCGATATTGACGAGACCACTGCTGAACGCTATCATGCCATGACAGGACCTCTTGGTGAAAGCTTACGACAAGCCATCACTGTCGATGACGAAGGTAGCCATTTCGTGTTTTCTAAAGAACAACCTATGTGTCCGTTACTCAATGAAAATGGCCTCTGTAAGGTGGTGCTCGAACTAGGTGAAGAAGGCCTATGCGATACATGTCACATGCATCCGCGATTTTATAAATATATTGAGGACCTCGAGCTATGTGGGGTTGGTTTATCCTGTGATGCATCGGTAGAACTGCTGGCAGAAAACATGCAGTCTAATCAAGTAATCTTTACTATTGAAGACGATAACGGCGAATTTAGTCCTGATGAACGTTTAACTATTCAGAATATATTTGAACTATTAGCCTTTGATATAGATTCAGCACTATTTCATTATATTCCATACCCTGACGCACAGTATTATACAAGACTATTAAATCTATATGGTACAACAGAGCCTATCGATGAAGACTGGACTGCACAAATCAGTGCATTATCTCATGATATAGATAAACTCACTACCTCTGTTCAAACCTATGTTGCCACTCACGATATGGGGCTATTCAACAAGGTATTCCAATATATTTTGTATCGCCAAATCGATATGCTGGCAGACTATTCTTTAGAAGCCATCCTTTCCTATGCAACGGATGGTGTGGAATACATACTTATGACAAGTGCCCTCGAAGGCTCTCCACTTATACAAGTGGCAAGATGGTCCCAACAAATCGAATACGACGAAGACAATGTAGAACTGCTATTACAACATTACGAAGCAATAAAAACCTCCTAGTATAAAACTAGGAGGTTTTTATATAGTTACGCAAACAGTATGCGCATAATCCAGTTATATAAGAGATTTATAATAAATAATACCACATAAACAGCCCCTACTGTAAGAGGCTCTACTTTCATAATACGAGATAAAAGCATAACGGCCACGTAGATAACGGCACAAACATAGGCTAGTGCTAAAGGAACTAATAGGATCATCAAAAATGGCGTAATATAAATGCAAATAATAGATACCAAAATTAATGCTAATCCCAGTGCCCCGGTATAGCCTTCAACATAAGCAGTGCCCATTAATACTTGCTTGAAATCAAACTCACGCTCTAAAAGAACGCTCAGTAATTTCCACAGTATAAAGCTACCAACAAACCAATATATACCAAGGCCTAATATCTCTCTCAATATAGAAAATATGCCATATACAGCAGGAATAAAGCCAAATAAAAAACCTCCAAAGGTCATGGCCAAAGGTAACAGAACAATACCTAAAGCAAAGCCTAAAATATGAGTGGCACACCAACCGGCAAGGCCAGCTTTAATACCCTTTTCTAAGGTACCAAACCAGAAGATTTCATCTATTCCCTTCTTCGGTGAACGCACCAGCAGGGATATTTCTCGTAAAAATGTCGTATCCATAACTAACTCCGCTCTCAACTATACTATAAATTTAATTATATCATAAATTCCAAGATTTAAATTATATATAATTAATTTTAATATAAATTAAACGATAAAAAAACCACAAGACTTTCATCTTGCGGTTATACTTGATTTTACGACTTATATTATTTAACCAATGTATGTACAAAGCGGATCCATTGAGGCAATACCGACACTGATAGCAAAGCTACAACAAACATAACAATATATGTTTTAACAATTCCTAGATTAACATAGCGG
>CATWLR010000085.1:0-5121 GCA_958351665.1 Veillonella infantium
AATCTATGGAACGTAACTATTACTTTGTATCGCAACGAAATCAAAGTAACACCTATGTAGAAGCCTTTAGAGAAATGTTTAAACAAGTTTTAGCAGAGTTTTAACGTATCAAAGACGAATTATGTAAAATAAATTTAATCGTCATATAACAAATAAACAATTACAATATAAAAGCCGTTAGCATATGCTAACGGCTTTTATATCTATAGATTGGGTTATTAAATTTGTTTTAATTAAAATATTCTAAGAGCATTGTAATACCATCGATGAATAATTTTACGCCATAAATGACGAGTACTGCACCACAGAAGCGGTTGATCCACGCCATATGGGTGATTTTGATTTTCTTGGCGAGCAGATGCATCGTTGTGGCTAGAGCGCCAAACCACATGGGGGTCATGGTAAGGAAACCAGCAAAGAAATAGTATATGCCTTCTTTTGGAATATTGGCTTGAAAGGCACCTAGCATCATTGTTGCATCAAGGATGGCTTGTGGGTTGCCCCAAGATACAGCGATAGCAGACATAATAATTTTTTTGATAGGAATATGCGTATTTACATTGTGCATATCTGGCTCAGTTCTAAATATATTGCCGCCCATGTATACGATGAGAAGACCGCCGAAAATGAGGACGATCAATTTGGTTATAGGCCACATCTCAAGTACTGCACCGATACCGTAGAAGGCGGCAGCACTGAGACTCATGTCAAAGAGTGCTAGGATGATGAGTGTTAGTATAATACGACGTACTGACTGGACTAACGCTGTATTAATAATAAAGAGGTTTTGCATGCCAACAGGGGCAAATGTTGCGAGACCGACAAGAAGTCCTTGTAAGAAGTACATGTTAACCCTCCTAACTATAGTATGATAAAGTACTAATAAGGTGAATAGTAGCACGAAACCCCTCCATTACTGGAGGGGTTATTACTATTCTAACTATATACAATTATATCATATTAAAATAGGCGTGTATATTTTTTACCATAAACCAATCATATGTTGTGTTACAAGGCTGACAGCTGTAATGGCAATCCAGCAACAAGCACCTAAGGCAAGAGCAGAGCCACCAGATTTAATCAATTTTACGATGTTTGTGTTAAGACCGATAGCAACCATAGCCATGGTGATAAAGTATTTGGAAATAGTTTTGAACACGCTTAAGAATTGAATATCTATATTTGCATAGGATAATGCAGTAGTAATTAAAGAACAAATTACAAAGTATAGAACAAACTTAGGGAAAATTTTAGCGATACTAACACTACCACCATCAGTTTGAGCCGCATTTTGTTTTGCTTTATATACTTGGTAACTAGCAAGGCCTAAACAAATTGGAATAATTGCAAGGGTACGTGTTAATTTAACGATTGTTGCATATTCTAGAACTTGTGTACCAGTGCCTTTCATGCTATCCCATACGGCAGCAGTAGCTGTTACAGAGGATGTATCGTTTACTGCAGTACCGGCAAATAGACCGAATCCCATATTGGAAAGGCTAATAGCGTCGCCAAATGGCGGGAATACAAAAGCTGCTACTACATTGAAGAAGAATACAACGGAGATTGCTTGGGCAATATCTTGATCCTCTGCCTTGATGACTGGTGCAGCTGCAGCGATAGCAGAACCACCACAAATGGATGAACCTACGCCGATAAGTACGGCTGTATTAGAGTCCATATGAGTAAGGCGATAAATAATATAGGACACGATTAAAGATGTAGCGATGGTTGAAATAATGACAGGTAATGAAATCCAACCTACATGTAATATTTGCGTAATATTTAAGCCAAAGCCCAATAAAATAACAGCCCATTGTAAAATCTTCTTGGATGTAAATCCAATGCCGGCGCCAGTTTTTTCGCGCTTCCAAGATGTGAATACAGAGCCAATAATTATACCTAGGATAATAGCAAAGATTGGACTACCGATTAGATGAAATTCAAGACCTAATAGCCAACAAGGAATAGCGAGGACCGCACAGAGCAAAATGCCTGGCAGTGTTTTTTGATTAATACCCATTATAAAAACCTCCTTACTGTACATACAGTTCACGTCATATTTGGTATCATGTGGCGTTTTTTTCTATGGTTTTAATAGTACCACATTAGGGGAATTAAAATCTACTAGTAATGTAAGAAAAATACGGTATATTTATTTTTGTGAATGTATAAGGTTGAAAAGTATAATAAATGAATATTAATTATAAATATAGAATTAATATGAGAATTATCGGATTCTTGTGAAAGTTATGGACCATAACTAATATTTATGAGTGATAAAAATCACTTGTTTTGTAGTGAATATATTGTATATAATGAATAGCATCTATTTTAAAGATAGAAATATAAAAGAGGTACCCTATGATTGATATTAAACAAATAATTGAAACCAATAAAGAGTATGTGAAAAACCACCCAGAGTTACCAAAAGCAGGATTAACAAGCCATCCTACTAAAAAACTAGGTATTGTTACATGTATGGATACGCGTTTAGTCTGCATGCTAGAAGATGCATTAGGCTTTAACCGCGGTGAAATTATCGTTATTAAAACAGCTGGTAATAGTGTAACGCAACCTATCGATAATATCGTACAAAGCTTGCTAGTAGCTACGTATGGTATGGAAATTGAAGATGTATTAGTCATCGGTCATGAAAACTGCGGCATGATTGACTTCTCTGCTACAACTTTTATGGAGTCCATGAAAGAAAAAGGTATCAGTGAAGATGCGATTCGTATGATCGAACCAGGACTTATTGACTGGATGGATCGTTTCCACATATCCGAAGACAATGTAATCTACACAGTTAACTTCTTGCGTCACCACCCACTATTCCCAAAAGGAATGGGATTCTATGGTGGCATGATGGATCCTGATACAGGTGAATTCCGTTATATTGAGATTTAGTGGTGGCCTCGATGGGGCCCCTTTATATAACTACATTTAGATAAAAAAGAGTGATGACTAACCTCTACGCTCCAAAGCGAGCTAAGTCGCTAATCGGTTAGTCATCACTCTTTTTCTCTTTTCTCCATATATAGCCAACCTATTATTATCGTATTCAAGGGTAACACATATGACTCTATGGGACTAATACGGCGATAAAGTTATAAAAAGCTGTGTCCCTAAGCGAAGTGTGACTTAGCTCGCTTTGGAGCACGGAGGTTAGGGGCACAGCTTTTTAGCTAAAATGTAGCGATGTATTCGGGCCCCATAGAGTCACAACATCGTAAACTTGAACGGTAATAATAGGTTGACTATATATTCCTTTTAGCTGTATATTGTAATTGGATTGTAAACTTACTCACATAAATTGGTTAACCTATGCGGCGTTAAGTATCGCTGAGAGGAGACGTGTATGAAGCAGTTAGGTATTTCTATAATTGGTACAGATACAGATGTAGGCAAGACGTTTGTAACGGGCTTATTAGGGGCCATGGCTGTAGATGATGGCTTTACGGTTGGTATGGTTAAACCCGTGTCCTCCAGCGCAGTACCTTTTCCTGAATGTGTAACGATGGATGAGGATAATTATAATGTGGATCTTGAAAGCAAGGATGCTACATATTTGATGCGTTCCGCTGGCATTCCTGAGTCGCGCCGTCACGAGGTTAATCCATATGCTATTGCTGGAGATTTTTCTCCTCGGCTTGCAGCAGAATTAGCTGGTATAGAAATCGATTATGATGGTGTGGTAGCGCATACATTAGATGTTGTTAATCGCTATGATCTAACCTTTGTAGAAGGTGCTGGTGGTATTACAACACCTCTTTACGGCGATAAAACATTTACGGGTTTAATGAAAGATATTAAATTACCAGCCATCGTTGTAGCTGATGGACGGTTGGGCTCCATTAACCGCGCTATTTTAACTTGTGAATACGCGAAGATGCATGGTATTGAGGTGAAAGCCATCATTGTCAATGATACGACTGCAGTGGATCCGTTCTTGTTGAAAACAAATGTGGAAGACATGGAACGATATACAGGTATTCCTGTGGTGGCTGTTGTACCGCCATACCAAGGTCCGGATATCCAAAAGGTTCAGCTTGGTTGGGCTCGGTCCTTTGTGGACTCTAAGAAGGTGTGGAATACAGTATTAGGCATATAGTAGTTAGATATTGTAATTTAATCTGGCCTAATCATTTATATTAATAGATTATTATAGTAGTAGAGCTTTATAGGAATAGAGAATATAGTTTGTAAAATTGTACGTATGAGGTGACGAAATGGCAGAGAAACAGCTTTCACAAGCAGCACAATGGGATCATGAGTTTGTATGGCATCCATTTACACAAATGCAAGATTGGTTGGCACAAGAACCAGTCGTAATCGAACGTGGTGAGGGGGTATACCTCATCGATGAGAACGGTAAAAAGTATTATGATGGCGTGTCCTCCTTATGGGTTAACATTCATGGTCATAATCATCCTGTATTAAACCAGGCATTGAAAGAACAAGTGGATAAAATTGCTCATAGCACATTGCTCGGTCTTGTAAGCCCACCATCTGCACAATTGTGTAAAGAATTAGTAGAGCTCGCCCCAGAAGGTTTAAATAAAGTATTTTTGTCTGATGATGGTAGTACGGCTATTGAAGTTGCTATTAAGATGGCCTACCAATACCGCCAACTAGTGGGACAAACGAAAAAGACTAAATTTATCGCCCTTAATGCAGGCTACCATGGGGATACATTAGGTACTGTATCTGTAGGCGGTATTCAATTATTCCACCAAGTGTTCCATAATCTATTATTCAAACCGTTGACCTTGCCAAGCCCTGGTGTATATCGCGACGTAGCGGATCGAGATAAAGCCTTCGATGAGTCTTTGGCTGAATTAGAACGCATCCTTAATGAAGAGGGTGATGAAATCACAGCTCTTGTTATGGAACCATTGGTTCAAGCTGCAGCAGGCATGCTCGTTATGCCTCATGGCTATTTGAAACGGGTTCGTGAATTGACTGCGAAACATGACGTATTTCTCATTGTCGATGAAGTGGCAACAGGCTTTGGTCGTACTGGTAAATTCTTTGCCTGCGAACACGAAGATGTGGCTCCAGACTTTATGACCTTATCAATAGGTTTTACTGGTGGGTATATGCCACTCTCTGCCACAT
>CATWLR010000086.1:0-5107 GCA_958351665.1 Veillonella infantium
ATCATATGGTGCATAGGCTACAAACCAGCCATGATCCCGGCCATGTGCGTTTTCCGCAGTACCAGTCTTACCAGCTACATTAATTGGGAAGCCTTTAAATAAGTCCCCTGCTGTACCACCTTCATTTGTAACATCACGCAAACCTTCTCGAATAAGGTCCATAATATTTTTGGGAACTGGTAGAATACCTAATTTATCAGGCCCGAAAATCTCTTTCGGAGTGCCATCTTTATTATCAATACGGCTTACCACATAAGGTTTATATTTAATGCCACCATTAGCTACTTCGCTGAGCAAAACAGCCATTTGCAATGGCGTAACTAAGGTAAAAGATTGACCAATAGCAGCATCGAAGGTTTCACCTAAGTACCAATCTTCATCATATACTTTTCGTTTATACTCAGGGCTTGCCATAATGCCAGACGCCTCACCTGGTAAATTAATACCAGTCTTTTCACCAATGCCAAAATAAGCAGCATATTTATCGAGATTGTCTATACCAACGCGATTACCCATTTCATAGAAGTAAACGTTATCTGACTTAGCAAGCGCTCTATTAAAGTTAAGCCAGCCTAAGGCTTCACCTTCTGCATTTCGCTTATCGATCAACCAGTGCTTACCACTATCAAAGATCATCTCTTCAGGAGTAACCTTTTTAAGATCTAACGCTGCTGTACCGGTAATAATCTTAAATGGTGATCCTGGAGGATATTCACCAGAAATAACCTTATTATCAAAGGGATGATTTTTATCATTATTCAGCTGATTCCATTGAGCAGTTGTAATCCCTTTAGAAAACCAGTTTGGATTAAATTCAGGTGCACTGACCATAGCTAAAATAGCCCCTGTATTAGGGTCCATGGCCACCACTGCTGCCCCTTGTGCGGGAATACCTTGCGCACGCAATTGATTGAGCTGATTCTTAACAGCCTCTTCAGCGGCCTTTTGAAGATTTACATCAATGGTTAAATGAATATTAGCACCTGGCACTGTATGTTTTCTATCTACCTCAGCCACAGGACGACCTGTAGCATCTACCTCAACTTGTTTACCACCATCGGTACCACGCAAGATAGAATCATATAATTTTTCGAGACCAGAACGCCCTAAAATAGTACCGCCACTTACCAGTGTATTAGGGTCTTGCTGTTTTAGCTCTTCTAATTCCTCTTCACTCACTTCACCAACATAACCAAATAATTGAGAAGCCATCGTTTCATATGGATAGTATCGAAGTGGCTCAACATCAATGGTTACCCCTGGTAATTCATGACGATGCTCTTCAATGGTTGTCACTACATCCATAGAAATATCATTAGCAATACGTATTGGCTCATAACCATACTTGTGATCATTAACCTTCTTTGTAATATCTTCAGGCTTCATTTTTAATAAAGCTGCCAATTTAGCAACTTCACCATCATCCAAAGCCTTTCCGGTAGGCATGATAGATATAGTATAGGCAGGTCGAGAGCCTACAAGAATTTGACCATTACGATCATACATAACGCCTCGTGCTGCAGTCATCGGTACCATGCGCAATCGGTTGCCTTCCGCCTTGGCTTGATAATAGCCACCAGCCAAGATTTGTAGCATAAACAAACGCAATGCTAACACTATAAATATGCCCGCTACAATGTAAAAGAGTACATCAAAGCGACTCGTTTTTCTTCGTTTATAGAGGCCTTCAAGCACTCTTTCACCCCCTTACTAATTTATTACCAAATATAATCTTGCTGTTCGTCCTTACGCCACAATAATCCATGTACGATGGCAGCCAATAGACCGTTCCAAAATAGTACCGGTATAACCATATGCCACATATATAACCCTATATGTAAATCCCCGCCACTGGCCAATATCATTAAGCTGCGGATAAATCCATCAAGCAATGTACAAATGGCTACAATAGCACTGGACCAATACCAACGTTCTTCATAGAGTCGATGTTTCACTGCGGATAATAGGTAAACCACAAGAACGTAAGGGAATAAATGGAGCCCAAAGAAGTTAGATATCAATACATCATGTACAATACCACCTATAACAGCTGCCATCAGACCCATATAACGACCTTTAAATAGTGTGACCATAACAATGATGGTCAAAATTAAATTTGGTAACCAATTCGTATGAAAAATAGCAGGCAATAATTGAGCCTGTATAAAGTAAATTAAGAATCCACAGAGGACTAAAGCTAGACGCGTCATGGTTTAACGGCCCCCTTTGCCCCTTCAACTTGATCCCGTTGTGTTTGAGGTACCAGTTTAGGCTCAAGCCCTGGTTTTGGTGGTGCACTTACGGAAGATGATGTAAGGACAAACACCTCTTCTAAACGATAGAAGTCCACACTTGGTGTAATTACGGCATTCTTTACAAAACCTTCTGTATCATTTTCAATGGACTGTACATTACCAACAGGCAATCCTTTAGGATAGATACCACCATACCCAGAGGTGATTAATTTATCCCCTACTAATACATCACCATCACGGGCAATATTTACCATTAATGGCGTACGAGGTGAGTCACCATTACCTTTTACGACACCAGATAGGCGAGATTCAGGACGTTGTACAATAACACCGATTGCACTACGTGGGTCAAGAATGGTTTGTACTCGAGACGAGTGAGGGTATACATCGGTAATAAAACCAACTACCCCACTTGGTACAACGACAGCCATATTGACAGCCATCCCTTCTTCACTACCCTTATCGATAGTGAAAGTATTTGTCCATGTGCCGTAATCCTTTGTAATAATACCGGCTAAAGTCATGGAGAATTCCGGATGATTGCTCTTATAGTTGAGCAATTGACGAAGTCGAATATTTTCTGCTACTACTTCATCATAGTTAACAACCTTTTGTTCTAATGCAGCCTTGCGAGATGCTGCCTCATCACTTTCAATAGTTGCAGAAATAGCATTATTGAGCACTTTAAAACTGGTTTGTACACCGTCAAGCAAACGGGCAGATCCATAAGCAAATGGTGTTGTAATACCTTCAAGAGTGACAGTAACAAAAGGAATACTAGTTCGTTGTTTCCATGCAAATCCGAGCAACGCTAATAGGATACAGCTAATGACAACAACGATAATTAACTTTTTATCTGACTGTATCATATTAGTCTTGGCCCTTTCTGTTTTTAGAATTCACAATAAAACGTGATAAGCTCACCAAGTCAGATGAAGCCCCGTTAAGGCCCACAACGACTTTTGTGTCTGGTGCATCTGGAACATGTACAGGCACACCTAACTCGCCCCCAATACGCTCAGCCAAACCTGACAATTGCGCAGTGCCACCAGTAAGATATATTCCATATTGCATAATATCTGCTACAATCTCAGGTTCAGCGGAACGAATCATTTGTTTCACTTCATCTAAAAGGCCAGCAATACAGTCATTAACAACTTGATATACCTCTGACTGATGAATAACACAACGTCTGCCTAAACCATTCATCATATCACGGCCTTGAAAGGCATATTCCGCATCTTCTAAAGGTGCCATAGCAGTGCCTACTGTATGTTTAATATCTTCTATAATTTCTTCAGAAACGATAACCCCAAAACACTCACGTACATAGCGTAGCAATGCATTATTGATATCTGAGCCACCAAAGCGTATGGTTTTACTATCTACAATGCCTCCCAATGAAACAATGCCCATATCGACAGTGCCACCACCAATATCAATGACCATAGATCCACGAGCTTCAAAGATAGGTGCACCACAACCAATGGCTGCAGCGACAGGTCGTTCGATAAGAAATACTTCGCGTGCTCCGGCCTGAATAACAGCATCCATCATCGCTCTTTGCTCAACGTCGGTCATCCCACAAGGAACACCAACAAGAACTCGAGCGCGGCGCAATGCATTAGACACTTTATTCAGAAAATAGTTAAGCATCGTGTGCATAACTCGATAGTCCACAATAAATCCATCTTTTAATGGTGTTAAAGGGCGCCACATATCGGGCATACGCAATACAAGACGTGCCGCTTCATCCCCAACGGCTACTACTTTTTCTTGTTTTGTATCAGTTGCTATAATAGATGGTTCGCTTATAACAGTTCCTCGCGTCCCCCCCATGAGGCGCGTCTGTATGGAACCAATATCTATACTTACATCTTTTCCTAGAGTAGGTAAAATGGAACTCATAGTAAAATCTCCTTCATTACATCATCATTCCATTTTACCACATATAATGCGACTTTATCTATTGAATAGAAAAAGCACTCCTATAATGATGTATACATCTCTTCACTGAACAAATCAGAAAGAGTGAACTCATTATTATGAGTGCTTTTACTATTAATGTGTGCATTCTCTAACTAAGTTTACCTATTTCACTAAGGCTAGTGAATTCATTATCACCAATGATAATATGATCTAACACTGGTATTCCCATAAACTGACCTGCACTAACAAATAACTTGGTAAGCCGTATATCTTCGTCACTAGGCCGACTATCGCCAGATGGATGATTATGTATTAAGATAATGGCTGCCGCATTACAAGCTATGGCTTTCTTAAAAACAGCACGCTGCTCTACGAGGCTAGATACTAAACCTCCATTCGAAATATGTTCTAACTGAATCAACTTATTCCGAGACGTCAACATAGCTGCCCATACATGCTCCACCTCTTCGTGTCGCAGGCGCTCCATTACATATTGAGCAATGACAAAAGGTTGAGAAAAATCTTCGTATGTTTCCTTAATTTTTAGTTCCCCTAATCGTCGCCCCATCTCAAGAGCCGCACACAAAGTTACCGCTTTATCTGTGCCAATTCCCTTAATTTTTACAAGCTCTTCAACGGTCATTCTATTAAGACCGTACGCCCCATCATCATAGGACTGTACGATATCACTCGCCAGCGATATGGCAGACTGACCTTTCACCCCAGTACGCAATAAAATAGCTAGCAATTCCTCCATCGCCATATGAGATGGTCCTAAAGCAAGAAATTTTTCACGAGGACGCTGAAATGGTAACATGTCTTTTACACTTACTGTTGGTACTTCCATAGAATCTCTCCATTCAAATAGATAACACCATTTGTAAATCTAACTACACACATCTACTCTCTTACTATATTATTAG
>CATWLR010000087.1:0-5054 GCA_958351665.1 Veillonella infantium
ATTTATTTAACTTGTATACAGCCTTGTATTATATGATATTGTAAAAAATTTCAATTATTACTAAATTAGATAACTTCCTTGATTAGAGACTCAAGCACATCAGCTTTCTTGTAACCTACAAGGGAATCAAGCATTTTGCCATCGCGATAGAACACCATGGATGGAATACCATCGATGTCTTCTTTCAACAAAACGCCACGAAGATTTTTATCTTCTGCATCAACGCTAAAAAACTCTACTTGTCCTTTCAAACGTTCTGCTACAGCTTCTACCTCTGGGCGCATAACAGTGCAAGGTTCGCACCAGGCAGCCCAGAAATCAACAATAGCTAAACCTTTAGAGCCAAGTACTTTTTCATCAAATTCTTGTACACTAGTAATCGCTGTAATTGCCATGAAGTTCTCCTAACAAAGATCTACAATCTTATATACTATAAATTATATCTTAAATATGGAAGCAAGCAATCAATAAGCCGAGTTCTGTTCCGCTTGCGCGGTGACGATTATCTTTCTAGGCGTACAGTCGCCTGCACGCTCGAGCGACACAACCCGGAAGGTAGGCGGGACCACCCTTAACCCTTCCCTATTCGGTCTTGCTCCGGATGGGGTTTACCGAGCCAGCCTGTTACCAGACTGCTGGTGAGCTCTTACCTCACCTTTCCACCCTTACCACTGACGTGGCGGTTTCCTTTTCTATGGCACTTTCCCTAAGGTTACCCTCGCCAGACGTTATCTGGCATCCTGCCCTATGGAGCTCGGACTTTCCTCGAGTCCTATGGACTCGCAACCGTCTTTCATACTTGCTTCAATTCAGTTTATCATAGCTAGCCCATTTGTTGCAAGAAAATGCAATATTATAAGAAGAAGAAATCATTCTGTTCTGTAAAAGCTTTCACAGGAACAGATATATCTTTACTAAATAAATAGTCACGTAAACCGCTAGCAACAATAGATTCTGTACCAAAATGTCCTGCATCAACTACAAGCAATCCAAGTTCTTTAGCTAATTGTGCATCATGATATTTCACATCACCTGTAACATATGCGTCTACATGCAAGCGAGCTGCATCCTTAATAAATTCAGCACCGGCACCAGAACATAGTGCTATGGATTGAATTTCTTCAGGTGCTACGCCAGCAAAACGAATATTAGCCTCTGGTAATGCTTCCTGTACCCATTCACGGAATGTATCTAAATTTAAGGCATTTGGCAAGCGGCCAACTCTACCTAAATACTGAGTAGAAGCCGTAGGAACTACCAAGGACACCACTTCATAAGCCACTTCTTCGTAAGGATGTGCTGCTTTCATAGACTCAATCACTTGACTTAAATGAATACCATCTACAATCGCATTCACTTGTACCTCAGGAGCTACCGTCAGAGCACCTGCTTCACCGATGACAGGATGAGACTCTTCATTGCCAACGAAGCGACCTTCACCGTGAAGACTAAAGCTACAGTGCTCATAGTTACCAATTTTTCCTGCCCCTGCTATTCCCATAGCATGACGAACTGTATCAGCGGAGCTTTCAGGTACAAAGGTAGTCACCTTATATAGCGCTTCTTCACCAGTTTTAACAAAACCTTTTATGTCTATAAGACCTAATTGATTTGCCAACATATCATTCAAGCCACCAGGTGCAATATCGAGGTTTGTATGAGCACTATAAACGGCAATCTTATGTTGAATCAACTGATTAATCATTCGCCCTTGCGCCGTATCGCAAGATAGCTGCTTTAAACCTTTAAAGATTAATGGGTGGTGGCTGACAATCAAATTGCAGTTATGCTCAATAGCATAGGCTATAGCTTCCTCAGTTACATCTAAGGTCGTTAATACGCCTGTAACTACTGCATTGCGATCCCCAACCATAAGACCTACATTATCCCATGATTCAGCATAGGAACGGGGCGCTAATTGTTCCATTAACGAAATAACATGTTGAACTGTTGTCATATATCTCACTTCTTTCTATCTATTTTCTAAAAGACTACGAAGAAACGCTACTTCATCATCTAGTTCCTTATATTTATCGGTGTGACTCAATTTATCAGTCATACCATCAAGTGCACACTGGCGTTGGTAAATCAAATATTCAATGTATTTCTGCCAAAGAGGTGGACGTTCTTGTTCAAGAAGAGCTCCCACAGACCACAGTAAGGATTCTTCAGGCAATGCGGCATACACATTCTCTTGGATTGGTGTACCTGTATACTTTTCTACACAATCTTCGCGAATCGCTAAAAATGCAGTATATAATTTTCCTGCATCTTCAACGATAATTTCAAGAACGATAACATAACCTTTTTGCACCATATACTGACGCAATTCTTTTTGCCCATTTTGTGGTTGTAACACGTAGAACTCTAATGGTTCAGGCCCTGCGTCTACAATATCGCGCATCAAAAAGCCGCCCATACCACAGCAGATGGCACCATTTAGCTCGCCCTTCTGAGTTACCTTGAGTCCATCCCCTAAACGGCAATCAATCTTAGACTCAAGCCCACGGGACTTAACATATTCTTTTGCTGATTCTAACGGTCCTTTATGCACGTCGCCAGCGATGACAAATTCAGCACGATTACGATTGATAAGTTCTGCTGCTAAATATCCATGATCAGTACCTATATCAGCTATTGCACGTGCCTTAGGTACTATTGAAAACACCGCTTCTAAGCGATCCATCATAGGTCTAGGTTCCATAATTCCTCTATTTACTATTTATTTCTAAATACACCCTTGATTAAAATGATAAGATACAAGTATTTAAATAACTCTCTATCTTAGTAAAGACTGTTGCATCTATAAATAAATATATCACATATAAAAATAACCGTCCTTGAATTCTCAAGGACGGTAGATATCAACATAATTGGTGGGCCCACCTGGGATCGAACCAGGGACCGACCGGTTATGAGCCGGTTGCTCTACCCCTGAGCTATAGGCCCACAGTTAGTTTCTAGCTCATTAATTATACCGAATAGGCTAGTACTAAGTCAAGGCACACCGTATTTCTATGACTGTTTCATGAGCTATTTAGAACGAGCATGGACAGTAACATAACACAAAAAGGCTGTAACACAGTGCTAGAGAACACTGCATTACAACCCTTAAGAAATTCAACATCTTATAAGAAGTCTTTAATTTTATCGCGTTTACCACGATTGCGCAATTTAGTGAGCGCTTTGCCTTCTATTTGACGAATACGTTCACGAGTTACATTGAAATGTTGACCTACTTCTTCCAATGTACGAGGTTTGCCGTCCTTCAAACCAAAGCGCAAGATCAATACTTGTTGCTCACGGTCAGTTAAGCATGTAAATACATCTTCAATTTGTTCTTGTAATAAGATGTAGCTAGCTGCATCGTCTGGAGCAATAGCATCTTGGTCTTCAATAAAGTCTCCCAAGTGAGAGTCTTCCTCTTCACCAATTGGAGTTTCCAACGATACTGGCTCTTGTGCGATTTTTTGAATTTCACGCACGCGCTCTACCGTAATACCCATACCTTCTGCGATTTCTTCTGGTAATGGTTCACGACCTTTATCTTGCAATAATTGTCGGGAAATACGAATCAATTTATTGATTGTTTCTACCATATGTACAGGAATACGGATCGTACGAGCTTGGTCCGCAATAGCACGAGTAATGGCTTGACGAATCCACCATGTAGCATATGTGGAGAATTTATAACCCTTTGTATAATCGAACTTATCTACAGCTTTAATAAGGCCCAAGTTACCTTCTTGAATCAAATCCAAGAATAACATGCCGCGACCTACATAACGTTTTGCAATACTTACAACTAGACGCAAGTTCGCATCTACCAATTTTTTCTTAGCCTTTTTGGCAAGTTGAATATCTTTATATGTAGCATCTTCTGCTGCGCCAGCCTCAATTTGCTTTGCTAAAACGATTTCTTCATCTGCAGAAAGCAATGGGACACGCCCAATTTCCTTGAGGTACATACGTACAGGATCATCAATGTTAACACCAGAATCTACACTTAAATCGATGGAGATATTCTTTTCATTAGAAGTATCTTCTTCATCCTCTTCTTCTGGTTCTATTGGATTAGCGTCCGCATCCTCACTGTCGATATCAGCCACTACTTCAATATTTAATTTACCAAATGTAGTATAAATATCGTCTAATTGTTCCGCAGTAAGTTCAGTCTGCTCATGAAGAGCATCTGAAATCTCTGATTGTGTCAACACGCCGGTTTTTCGGCCTTTTTCAAGAAGTTGTTCTACAATCTCCTCTATTTGACTTTTTTGTACTTTCTTAGCCACAGCGCTCTCCTTCTTACATCATATTACTTAGACCATTCTCTAATTAAGTTCTGTATTTCCTGACACTTATGTAATTCGCTAATAAATGTCGAATCTCCTGCCCGTTTTAATTGATCCGCCATAATTGAATGCGCTTTATACTGTTCACGCAATGAATGAAGTCTTATCTTGCGGATTAATCCAGGCACTTGCACCTTATATTCATCGTCACTCATAACAACCAATCTAGAGTAAATATCATACTCCGATGGGGATAAAACAGATTGAATGGCAGTATCATCTAGACGACCTTCTTGTTTAAATAAGGTGAATATCTTTTCTATTATACCTCGATATTCACTTTTTTGAAAGTCTTCTATCGGCAAATAACTCATCATATGAGATAATATTTCCCCATCAGTGAAAGCTAAGGACAATAATTTTTCCGCATCCCCCTTAGGTAAATCCTGTGTCGGCAAAGGTGCTGATGCAGTATCTACTAATTCAATTTGTCCTTTTTTCACATAATCTCGGAAGTATCTAAATATGCTACTATTATCAAGCCATAGTGGCAGTGCCAATGTTTTTAATGCGTCATCTCGTTGTGTTTGACTATCTATATTAGCAATATATGGGAATACATCAGCCATAACAGCTTGCTTCCCTTCCGTATCATTTGTGTCGTGTTTAATTAAGGACTCACTTAATAAATAATCAAGAGGCTTAACCGCTTTAGCCACTAAATCTTTAAATGCTTGTCCTCCATGATTACGTACATAATCA
>CATWLR010000088.1:0-5003 GCA_958351665.1 Veillonella infantium
TCATGTGGTTCTTTATCATGCGAGATCAGAACCCTGTGATGGAGGTAACCTATACAGTACCTGTTCAAGTCCAAAATCTTGATTCACATTATATTATAGAAGATGCACCTGATGTAGCACGCATTGTCCTTTCGGGCCCTCGAGATATGATTATGTCTATAAAGGCAGATAATCTTCGTGCATATATTGATGCATCTGGTGTAAAACCAGGTCAAAATAATGTAACCATTGGATTTACCCCTCCAGCGGGGATGAGCCTTGTTGAGGTTAAGCCTGATACTATAACGATTAATGTAGATGAATATGCAGAACGGAAAATACCGGTTGAAATTGTTCCAATTGGCAAGTTCTCTGACGATGTTGCTCTCAAGTCAGTAACCATTGTACCGAAAGAGGTAACTGTATCTGGACGTAAACAGCTTGTTAACGCCGTAAATAAGGTTGTTATGAAGGTTAACATTGCTGGTCAAACCAAGAACTTTAGTGCTGTTAGTACGTTAGAAGCCTGGGATATATCTGGTAATGTATTAGATGTACACATCAATCCGAGCCAAGGTCAAGCGCAATATGAACTAAACTTATTGCGTAAAGATAAAGCCGTTCCTATTACAGTACCAACGGCGGGAACGATAGCTGATGGGTATGAGGTTAAGTCTATATCCGTTACACCGACCCAATTGACTGTGACTGGTCGAGAAGAAATGATTGACTCTGTTTCAGAAATTCAAACAGAACCAATTGATCTTACCGGTGCAACGAAGGGCATTCAAGGTAATTACAACTTAGTATTACCAAGCGGTGTCAATAGTAATGTTACTACAGTACATGTTAAGGTAGATATACAAAAGAAAACTACGTAGTTCATGAGATTAAAGAGGTAATAGTAATTTCCAAAATTGTTATTACTAAAAACCTAAATTAAAAATAAGACCCTAATAGAGGATAAGATCAAACTCTATTAGGGTCTATTTTAATGCTTTATGGGGCTACTCTGTTTATTATGTATTAGCTTTTACCGTAATATTGTATAATAGTATTGTATGACCAATTTCTAGTAGGTTAAATTTGAAGGATTTAGGTCAAATAAGAAAGAAATTTGCTAACCTAAAAGGATAGCTTAAATAAGGAAAGATATGATTAGAATAATAAATCTCCGCGTGGCTGTTACGGTCAAGTCGGATATAAAGGATATTGTAGAAAAGAAATATCCCCAATTGCGAGGCGCTATTGAAACGATTCACGTTGTACGACGCGCTGTAGATGCTCGTAAAAAACCGAATATTGTATTTGTGTATACCTTGTTTGTTGAGGTTCATAAGGAAGCTCAAATCATGAAAAAACTAGGTAAACAAAAGGATGTATCTGTATTTACTCCAGAGGATCCAGAACCTATTGTTTATGGTAATGTGCCTTTAGCACATCGTCCTGTAGTGATGGGCTTTGGTCCGGCTGGGATGCTAGCTGCCTTTTATTTAGCTCGTGAAGGGTATCGTCCAATCGTTCTTGAACGAGGTCAAGATGTTGATACTCGTAGCCAAGATGTAGAAACGTTTTGGAAAGAGGGCGTATTCAAGCCTGAATCTAACGTACAATTTGGCGAGGGTGGTGCAGGTACCTTCTCTGATGGTAAATTGACAACCCGCGTTACACATCCAAGATTGCATGAAATCTCCAAATATTTTGTAGAGTTCGGCGCTCCAGAAGAAATCTTGTATAAACATAAACCTCATGTAGGTACAGATAAGTTGCGTACTATGGTAAAAGCTATGCGTGAACGCATCATCGAATGGGGTGGTGAAGTTCGCTTTGGTGCTAAGATTACCGATTTATTTATTGAAAATGACCATATCGTAGGTGTTGAAGTTAACGGTAACGAACGCATTGATACGACGGTTGTCCTTTCTGGCGTAGGTCATAGTGCACGCGATACGTACGAAATGTTACATAAACGTAATGTAGAAATGACGGCAAAACCATTTGCTATCGGTGTTCGTATTGAACATGATCAGGCTATCATTGACGAGTCTCAATATGGTGTAGAACCATCTAGCTTGGGCCTTGGGGCCGCAGAATATTCTCTTGTATACCACGATAAAGAAACAGGCCGTACAGCGTATAGCTTCTGTATGTGCCCAGGTGGTCAAGTTGTAGCATCAGCGTCCGAAAATGGGGGCGTTGTTGTTAATGGCATGAGTTTATATGCTCGTGATAGCGGTGTTGCGAACAGTGCTATCGTAGTTAATGTAGGGCCTGATGACTTTGGTAATCATCCTCTGGATGGTGTAGCATTCCAACGTGAATGGGAGCGTAAAGCTTATGAATTAGGTGGCTCTAACTTCTATGCACCAGCTCAGACCGTAGGTCAGTTTTTGGGGCTTTCGCAAGCAACAGGTGTACAAGATAGCACATATAGCTATGAACCAGGTGTAGTAAATTGCGATTTACATGATTGCTTGCCACCATTCGTAACGTCCGTGCTAGAACGGGCATTGCCGTATTGGGGCCGTCGCATTCGTGGATTCGATGATCCTTCGGTATGTATGACTGGTGTTGAAACACGCACCTCTGCGCCGCTTCGTATGGGGCGTAATGAAGAACGTATTTCTCCAACTGTAGGTGGATTTTATCCGATGGGGGAAGGTGCAGGCTATGCTGGAGGTATTATGAGTGCAGCCCTTGATGGGGCAGAAACTGCCATTATATGCATGGCAAAATATGCAAAACCTAACTAGTTAGTAGTAGAATGTATGGTAAAGTAAACTACAGTATAGGTTCATTTTGGTACTGTAAAATAGTATATCTGTATACTATATATATGTGTGGTGTATATATTGTGATATAATACACAACAGTAAATATATGAGGACTTGTGATTTTCACAATCCCTAGAGGAGGATAATTATGGCTCGTTTATTTGGTACAGATGGTGTACGTGGTGTTGTTAATGAATTTTTAACACCTGAATTAGCCTATCATTTAGGCCGTGCAGCGGCTACATATTTTGGTAAAGAAAAAGACCATCCTACATTTTTGATTGGTCGTGATACGCGTATTTCTGGCTCTATGCTTGAAAGTGCGTTAGCATCCGGTATTTGCTCTGTTGGTGGTAATGTTGTAATTGCCGGTGTTATCCCAACTCCAGCAGTAGCTTACCTTGTACGTCAACAAGGCTTTGATGCAGGTGCTGTTATTTCTGCATCTCACAATCCATATCCAGATAATGGTATTAAATTCTTTGATGGCGATGGCTATAAATTGCCAGATGAAGTAGAAGATCAATTAGAACAATATGTTCGTCAAAGTGCAGATAATGAATTGCCACGTCCAACAGGTGATGGCATTGGTACCATTGAGTACAATAGCAATTTAGCTCATTTCTACGCTCACTTTGTTCGCCATACAATTGATACATCCCTTGAAGGTTTGACTATCGTATATGATGGTGCAAACGGTGCTGCATCTAGCGTAGGTCCTGAAATTTTATCTGGTCTTGGTGCTAAAGTAATCAACATCAATGTAAATCCAGATGGCTTGAATATCAATGATCACTGTGGTTCTACACATATCGAAGGCTTACAAGTGGCTGTACAACAACATAATGCAGACCTTGGTATTGCTAACGATGGTGATGCGGACCGTTGCTTATTGGTAGACGAAAAAGGTCAAGTTCTTGATGGTGACCAAATCATGCTATTGTGTGCTCTTAAATTGAAAGAAGAAGGCAAACTCAAAGATGATACTGTAGTTGGTACTGTTATGAGTAATATTGGGTTCCATAAAGCGGCAGAAGAACTAGGAATGAAAACAGTTTCTACTGCTGTTGGTGACCGTTATGTATTGGAATACATGCGTGAACATGACCTCTCCGTTGGTGGTGAGCAATCTGGTCACGTAATCTTCTTAGATCACAATACAACTGGTGATGGCATGTTAACAGCTGTTCAAGTGGCGGCTCTTATGAAAGAAAAAAATCAACCACTTTCTGAGTTGGCTGGCATTATGACTAAGTATCCTCAAGTTCTTATCAACGTTCGTGTTGCTACAAAAACAGGTTGGGAAGACAATGATATTATTAAAGCTGCCATCGTAACAGCAGAAGGTGAACTTGGTGATGAAGGCCGCGTTCTAGTTCGTGCATCTGGTACAGAACCACTCATTCGCGTAATGGCAGAAGGTCCTAATCAAGAAGAACTACAATCATTATGCCAAGAAATTGCTGATATTATCGGTAGAGAACAAGGGTTAGCCGAATAAAAGTAGGTTGTCATTATGAAAACAATAGGTTTAATTGGGGGAATGAGCTGGGAAAGTACGATTACGTATTACCAAGTTTTGAATGAAACTATTAAGCAAGTTTTGGGCGGTTTACATTCGGCAAAATGTATTTTATATAGCGTTGATTTTGAAGAAATAGAAAAGTGCCAGGCAAATGGCGATTGGAATAGAAGTGCTGAAATTTTATCCGATGCGGCTCAATCTCTTGAAAAGGCCGGTGCTGATTATATTGTTATATGCACGAATACAATGCATAAAGTTGCGGATGAAATAGAAAAACATATTCACATCCCTCTTCTTCATATCGCGGAAATGACTGCAGTAGAGTTAGAAAAATCAGGTATTACAAAGGTAGGTCTACTCGGTACCAAGTACACAATGCAACAAGATTTTTATAAATGTATCCTGGAAAATCGGGGGATTCATGTTGTTATCCCTTACGAAGATCAAGTTGAACTTGTAAATGATATTATATACAATGAATTGTGTTTAGGTGTTATTTCTAATGAATCTAAACAACAATATTTAGATATTATTGGTGATTTAGTAAAATCTGGTGTACAAGGTGTTATTTTAGGCTGTACTGAAATCGGACTACTTGTTAAACAGGATGATACGGATATACCATTATTTGATACTACATTGATACATGCAAAAAATGCGGCGCTGCTCTCTATTGATAGATCATAATATAGTTAGGTTTTATTTTTGTATAAGTAATATAACCC
>CATWLR010000089.1:0-4997 GCA_958351665.1 Veillonella infantium
GTATGGTTTTTTAACAATGCTCATCAAATTGTATGAAGAAATTAAGCCTGATTATATTGCCGTAGCTTTTGATAAAGGTCGTCAGACATTCCGTACTGAAATGTATAGCGAATATAAAGGCAATCGTCCAGATGCACCAGAGGATTTACGCCCTCAATTTAGTCTTATTCAAGATGTATTAAAAGCTTTAGGTATTTGTGTTATTGAAGAAGAAGGCTTTGAAGGGGACGATATTCTAGGATCTTTAAGTAAGAAATTTGGTACACCAGAGATGGCTGTTCAAATCATTACTGGTGACCGTGATAATCTGCAGCTCGTTACAGAGCATAGTCACGTGTTCTTAACTAAAAAAGGTATTTCTGATATGTTAGAGGTTACTCTTGATAACATGGAAGAACTCTATGGCTATGGTCCTGATAAGGTTATCGAAATGAAAGCCCTTATGGGTGACTCCTCTGATAATATTCCAGGTGTACCAGGTGTAGGTGAAAAAACAGCCCTTAAATTGATTACAGAATACGGCAATCTTGAGTCCGTATATGACCATATCGAAGATATTTCCGGTAAGAAATTAAAAGAGCGACTCGTAGAAAATAAAGACTTAGCGTTTTTATCTCGTGAATTGGCAACCATTAAGACAGATATGGATTTATCTTACAAGGTTGAAGATTTTGTACAAAATTTTCATACCTCTGAGGTACAGCCTTTATTCGAGACCTTGGGATTTACTAAATTAACGCCTCGTATCGTACAAGTAATGGGCGGAGAGGAAGCCGATTTTGGTGATCCTGGTTCTTTATTTGCCCCACAAGAGGAAATTTCTCTAGATGATTTAGCAGATGCTGAGGCTTTAACCTCTGAGTTCTATACAGATAAAACGGTGGCAATACATGTTGTATTAGATGGTAAAACTCCATTTAGAATAGTAATGAATGCGTATTTATCTAATGGTGATACTATTGTAAAAACAGATGATACTAAAGCTGTATTAGCTGTTTTACAAGGTGCAAATGCTATCGTTACTACTCAAACTAAAGAAATTATTGAAGCCTTTGGTGAAGATGCGCCAGCTGAGATTTCTTTATTTAACGACGATAAAACAGCTCGTGTTCATGATATGTCTCTTCTCGGGTACTTGTTAGATCCTACGCGTACTAACTATGGTTATTTATATTTAACGGAACGTTTCTCCGTGCCAAGTATTGCTAGTGGTAGCGTAGATGTGGAATGCGTGTCCATGGTGAAAGCTTTACTCGCTATGAACGAAGTAGCTTGTGAATCTGCACGTCGTGAAGAGCTTTGGTCTCTATATGAAACAATTGAGTTACCATTGATTCATACTTTAGTGGTAATGGAGAAAAATGGTATTTACATTGATACAGAGAAATTAGCTGAAACTACAGCTCGTTTTAAAGAGGAACTAGCTCAAGTACAGCAAGAGATTTATGATATTGCAGGGGAAACTTTCAATATTAACTCACCAAAACAATTGGGCGTTATCTTGTTTGAAAAGATGAATTTGCCAATCATTAAGAAAACTAAGACTGGCTATTCTACTGATGCAGAAGTACTTGATATGCTTCGTCATGAAAGTCCGATTGTAGAGAAAATCTTGGCATACCGTTCAGTAGCAAAATTAGTATCTACCTATTGTGAAGGCTTAGCCGTCCTCATTAATGATAAGACTAAACGCATTCATACGACCTTTAATCAAATGGTTACGGCTACAGGTCGTTTGAGCTCCTCTGATCCAAACTTACAAAATATTCCTGTCCGTACTGAAAAGGGTAGAGAAATTCGTGCCTTATTCTATCCAGGTGCAGGATACGATACTTTGGTGAGTGCCGATTACTCTCAAATTGAGTTGCGTATCTTGGCTCACTTGTCTGGCGATGAAGCTTTAATTAAAGCCTTCGTTGATGGCAAGGATATTCACCGTTTTACTGCTGCGGAGGTACTAGGAAAATCTCAAGAGGATGTTACAAGTGAAGAGCGTTCCCATGCGAAGGCAATTAATTTTGGTATCATTTACGGTATTTCTGACTTTGGCTTATCTCGTGACCTTGGCATTACACGGGGTGAAGCTAAAAACTATATTGATCTATACTTTAGCCGTTATCCTAAAGTTAAAGAATATATGGATCGCATGGTACAAGAGGCTCATGAAACTGGTAAGGTTCGCACGATGTTCGGTCGTCAACGTGAATTGCCTGATATTAACAGTCGTAACTTTAACCGTCGCTCCTTTGCAGAACGTACAGCAATGAATACACCAATTCAAGGCACAGCTGCTGATATTATCAAGTTGGCTATGAACCAAGTCGAGAAAAAGCTAGAAGAAGGAAACTTTACATCTCGTCTTTTACTACAGGTACATGACGAACTTGTATTAGAGGTAGTAAATTCTGAATTAGAAGCAATAGAAGAATTATTACGTACGACCATGCAATCTGTGGTGGAGTTACAAGTACCTCTTATTGTAGATGTGCATCATGCGGAAAACTGGGCGTTAGTTAAATAATAGTTTCTAACTATTGGTGTAATAAAAAATAGAAGGTATATATGTTTAAAATAGGATTAACTGGTGGGATTGCATCGGGCAAGAGTACAGTCCTTACCTATTTTAAGGACAAAGGAATACCCTATATCGATGCAGATATCGTTGCTCGTGAGGTAGTAGAGCCTGGTACTGAAGGTTTAGAAGCAATTGTGGATGCCTTTGGTTCTAATGTAATGCATGATGACGGTACATTAAATCGTGAAGCATTGGGCGCTATTGTCTTTCACAATGAAGAAAAACGACAATTGTTAAATGGATGTCTAAAAACGCATATTCGTAATCGTATTTTGGAACTAACATCTCAATATGAATCGGTTAATACACCGATTTTAATCTATGATATACCATTACTCATAGAGGGGGAATGGTATACTATGATGGATGAGGTTTGGCTCGTTTATGTAAATGAGCCAACTCAAATAGAACGTTTGATGAGTCGTAATGGATTTTCTAAAGAGGATGCCTTAGCTCGTATTCAGAGTCAAATGAAGCTCGACGATAAACGCGCTTATGCAGATATAATTATTGATAATAATGGTACACCTTGTGATTTATTAGCACGCTTGAATAGTATTTGGGAAGAACATATTGAGCCAATTTTACGGGAATCAAAATAATAGTCTGTTATGTACCCAATTTAGTATATAAAAAATAGTATTAAATGGTATAATAAGCCCATAAAATTTAGTATAATAGTAGCCTAATATTTTGTAGATTAGTATATTGTACCGATATTAAAATCGTATAGAGATTGTGTAAGGAAAGGGGGATTTATGAAACGTGCAACGGCAACGGCGTTATCGTGCGTCGTACTTGGGTGGTTTTATTTTACTCATTTAGATGATCCTTTAGCGCGTCAAGTGGCGTACCCCTTTAACTATAGAGATGTAGTGATGGCTGCAGCTGAGAAGGAACAGGTTCCACCATCCTTGGTGGCTAGTGTTATCTTAGCTGAAAGCAAATATAAGAATACTGCTGAGTCTGAAACAGGTGCTCTTGGATTGATGCAACTCATGCCAGATACAGCACGTTGGGTTGCTCAACAAGTTGGTCATGGTAATTATACAGATCGTCAGCTAAAAGAGCCTGAAACAAATATTGAGTTAGGAACATGGTATCTAGGCCATTTGTTAAAAGAATTTAATGGCGATGAGGTGCAGGCGTTAGCGGCGTATAATGCGGGACGTGGCCATGTTGAATCCTGGCTTAATGAGAATAAATGGAATGGCATGGTTGATACTATACCATTTCCAGAAACACGTAGCTATGTAAAAGCTGTTTTACAGTATCAACAGAAATATGAGGCATTATATGGAAACGATTATTGAAGCTTGTAAAGCATTAGATTATTCATGGTTGCCTCAGCAGATTGAGGGATTTAACTTAGTAGCATCCAATGAATCTGATTACACTGCGCTACTTGAACGCCTTACAGCAGGTGAAGAGGTATTAAAGGTACCTATTTTCCATTATCAAAATGATCTAGGGTGGCGATGGTCTGCCTTATATGATAAAGAGGTAGAGGACTATACGGTTCATATTGAAATGCCACTCTTTTCTTTTGTGGATATTTCCTTTGTACGAGCTGATTTAGAGTCGTTCTGGAAGGGGTTACAAGATCGATGTGTCAAAGGTTTAACTAATATGTTAATCAAGCCAGCGAATAACTTTACCTTTACGTATCGTCGCCGAGGAATACCTGAATGGGATTTTTCCGAGGTCATGCCTAAAGAATTGGAAGGTTTTATATGTGATGTTGATCCAGCTCACGGAATTCGGATGATTAATGGTTCTTTTATTATCGGTGAATATCGTAAGATGGATGAATGTACTGGATTATTGCTATATTATAACGAATTACGTGATGAGTACTTTGCAGAGCTTCGTTATAAAAACTATCCTGAAATAGACCATCATTTAGATGCTAAAAATTTAGTTGATTTAACCGCTGTTCTTCGTGAGCACCTAGGTCCTATATTAAAAGGGTTAAATGAGCGTGTTGACTAATAATTGTAAAGTGTGACTATGCTATTTTTTGAGTTATTTTATATTTATATGAAATAATCTAAGTGGGAATGTTTGGTTAAAGCCCATAAGAAAGCGTAGAATTTGTATATACACAGTAAATGTGATATACTATATATGACTTTTATATAAATCTTTTAAAAGAGTGGGCTTATGTCCACTCTTTCATTTATGATTAGCCTAATTTTAAGGTGTTTGTAATCAAGAGATATATACAAGATGTAGTAATAAAGGAGGCGATGGCTATGAAGAGAGAAGCAGTAGAGGAATTTGTATCCTCTGTAGTTGAAGGTATTATAGCCGGCACCGACATGGAACTGGTCGATGTAGATTACGTTCGTGAACGCGATTGGTATTTACGTGTCTATCTCGATAAACCAGGTGGTGTAGATTTGGATGACTGTCAGTTGGT
>CATWLR010000090.1:0-4938 GCA_958351665.1 Veillonella infantium
TACATATGGTTTATGTTGCTCATGTTTTACAAGGCAGTTTGCTACTTTATAAGATTCGAGCATGTCATTTGTGTAACCATCTGTACCTAGACCAACTGTGATACCTGCACCTAATAGTTTCAAGATATCTGTTGTGCCTACTGCATTCCCCATGTTACTTTCTGGGTTATGCACAACCTTAGCTTGAGATTCTTTCAATAATTCCACATCTTGATCAGTTACATGTACGCAGTGACCTGCAATACTCTTAGGTCCTAAAATCCCTGCCTCTACAAGTCGTCTCACAGGTGTCATGCCATATTTTTCTTTACTATCTGCCACATCTTCAGGGCCTTCAGCAACATGAACGTGATAACCTAACTTGTCTTCATTTTGTGCTTTCACATAATCTAATGTTTCAGAACTTAATGTGAAGGATGCATGTAAGCCCATCATAGCAGCGAGTCTAGATGGATCTTTTTTCGCTTCTTTACCAAAACGTACATTTTCTGCAACAGCTGCTTTCATTTGATCAACACCGTTACGGTCAGATACTTCATAGCATAAGCAAGAGCGAACACCAAACTGTTTAGCCACATCAGCAATTACAGATAAACTATTAGCAGTTTCCCCATAGCTTGCATGATGATCGAAGATAGTAGTGACGCCATTTTCGATACATCCTAAGTATGTAAGTAATGCGCTAGCCTTCACATCTGGAGCTGTTAATTTATTATCTAAATAGAACCATAAGCCTTCTAAAATTTCACCAAAATTAGTGGGTGCTGGTCCTGGCAAGGATAAACCGCGTGCAAGAGCGGAATAAATATGGTGATGTGCATTGATAAAACCTGGCATAATCAAGCCGCCGTGAGCGTCAATAATTTCTGCATTTGTGTAAGTTTTACATAACTCATCATATGTTCCGATATCAATAATTTGAGTGCCATCAATAGCAACAGCACCATCATAAATGATAGGTCTATCAGTGTCGCGAGTAATTACAGTACCTTTTCCTAATATAATCATACGGGCACCTCCCCAACGAGTCGTTGGATGTATACTTATAAATCTATATATTATTATAATACGATACGCGTACCTGTTTTTCCTGCTATACCATCCTTAGATTTTTCTAATAATGTAATAATGGAAACACGGCCTTTTTTAGATTCTGCAAAGGCAATAGCTGCTTCTACCTTAGGTTTCATAGAACCTTCTGCAAATTCGCCTGCTGCTGCATATTTTTTCGCATCTGCTACGGTTATTTCATCTAGCCATTTTTCATTTTCTTTACCAAAATTAATAGCTACTTTTTCAACAGCTGTTAAGATAACGAGAACATCTGCATCAATTTCTTGGGCCAACAAACTACTTGTCCAGTCTTTATCAATAACGGCTGCTGCACCATGAAGTTCATTGCCTTCTCTAGTTACAGGGATACCGCCACCACCACAAGCAACGATTAGTTGTTTACCTACTAAGCCTTTAATGGCTTCAATTTCGATAATCTCCTGAGGTGCTGGGGATGCTACTACACGACGATAACCACGACCCGAGTCTTCTTTTACAACGTAATCGTAATTTTTTTCTGCATATTCAGCTTCTTCTTTAGTCATAAAGTGACCGATCGGTTTTGTTGGATTTTGGAATCCAGGGTCATTTTGGTCAACTAATACTTGCGTAACCATTGTCATAGTTGGTAGATGTTCAATACCACGATTCAACAACTCTTCGTGAAGGGCATTTTGTAAGTCATACCCGATATATGCTTGGCTCATGGCCACACATACGGACAATGGTGTATTAGGTTGTCCTTCTACTTCTCGTGTCAATGCAGCCATCGCATTGTTAATCATACCAATTTGAGGACCATTGCCATGAGTTACTACCACATCACAATCAGCTTCTACTAAATCAATAATCGTTTTAGCTGTACTTTTTACTGCAATTTTTTGTTCCGGAAGGGAATTACCTAATGCATTCCCACCTAACGCTACTACAACTCTTTTTTTCATGTTATGCCTCATAACAAACTATTAAGAATAAAAAGGGGCCATCAACACGGATGGCCCCTAAAGTTTACTTTACGGTTGAACTCGGTCAGTTCCCTTCCGTTCTAATTCTTTTAAGGTTTCTACAGGATTCTTAAATTTGCTTAAGAAGATCATAGCTGCAATAACATATGGTTTGTAGCTTGCTTCTTTATAAAGAGGTACGCGATAGCGATCGAATACTGTTGCGTCTACTTCGCCTTCTTCACAACTTACACCTGTAATATCTGCCGGTAAGCAATGTAAGTAAAGAGCTTTACCGTCTTTAGTGAGACTCATCATCTCTTCAGTACATGCCCAATCTTTATGTTTACCATTTTCTTCAAGAAGAACTTTTTCTAATGCTTTAATGCCTTCATGGTCGTTTTCGCCATACAATTTCGTACGTTTTTCCATCGCACCAAATGGAGCCCAGCTCTTAGGATATACGATATCTGCATCTTTGAAAGCATCCTTCATGTCGTTAGTTCTACGGAAGGAACCGCCGCTTTCTTCAGCTTGTTTCTTAGCGATTTCTTCAACTTCTGGCATTACTTCATAGCCTTCAGGATGTGCTAATACAACTTCCATACCTAAACGAGTGAATAAACCAATAGCACCTTGAGGTACGGATAAAGGTTTACCATAAGATGGAGAGTAAGCCCAAGTCATAGCAATTTTTTTGCCTTTTAGATTTTCTACACCACCGAATTCTTTGATGATATGAGCCGCATCAGCCATGATTTGTGTTGGATGGTCGATATCACATTGTAAGTTTACAAGTGTAGGACGTTGTTCTAATACGCCATCTTCATGACCTTCTTTAACTGCATCAGATACTTGATGCATGTAAGCATTACCTTTACCGATGTACATATCATCACGGATACCGATAACGTCAGCCATGAAGGAGATCATATTCGCTGTTTCACGAACTGTTTCACCGTGAGCAATTTGGGATTTACCTTCATCTAAATCTTGAACTTCAAGACCTAACAAGTTACAAGCGGAGGCGAAGGAGAAACGAGTTCTTGTAGAATTATCGCGGAATAAAGAAATACCAAGGCCACTGTCGAATACTTTAGTGGAGATATTGCGTTCTCTAAGAGCTCGTAATGCATCTGCTACTGCCCAAACACCTTTTAATTCATCTTCAGATTTTTCCCAGGTAAGGAAGAAATCTTCACCGTACATTTTACTAACGTCTAAGTCTTTTAAAGTTTCAATACTTTTATTGAAGTCTGTCATCTGTAAGTCCTCTCTTTCAATTCCCTAAAGGGCTACTTAGGATCTAACTTTATACGGTACCTCATCAAATGGTGAGGTACCATATTAAATTTGTAGTTATGAACTATGTTCTAATGATTTCCGTTTTAAAGAGATCTAATCCAATATTTGTGATATTAGTCTTTACAGTATACGGATGGCAATAATGCATATACAGCCGCACATGTTACAAGGTCTTGTTTCCATGTAATTTCGTTAGGAGCATGTGCTTGTGCTTCTGCGCCAGGACCGAAGCCGATGCAAGGGATTCCATTACGGCCCATGATGGAAACACCATTTGTGGAGAATGTCCATTTATCAGTCAATGGGCGAGCTTTACGCATTTCAACTGTATCTTCGGCGCGGATACGTTCATTACCATACAAGCTAGTGTATGCTTCTTCCAAAGCTTCTGTTACTTTATGATCTTTAGGAATTACCCATGTTGGGAAGTAGCATTCGATTGGATAGGTTAAACCAGTCCAAGATGGACGAGCATATTCGTACATGGATACTTTCGCACCATATTCTTTAACATGTGGTAAAGCTTCGATTTCTGCCAAGCAGGATTGCCATGTTTCGCCAGCTGTCATACGACGGTCCAAGGAAACGGCGCAAGAGTCAGCAACTGCACAACGGCTTGGAGAAGTGTAGAAGATTTGGGAAGTAGTTACAGTACCGCGACCTAAGAAGCGAGCTTCTTCGTAGTGGTCTGGGTTGAATTTAGGGTCAAGCATTTTTACAAGGCCTTTAATTGCTGTGCTTTCATCAGCAGAGTTAGCATTCAAGTCACGGATATCTTGAAGAATATCTGCCATTTTGTAAATTGCGTTGTCACCGCGTTCTGGAGCAGAACCGTGGCAAGATACGCCTTGTACGTCTACGCGGATTTCCATACGACCACGTTGGCCACGGTAGATACCGCCGTCAGTTGGTTCAGTGGATACTACGAATTCAGGACGAATATTGCGTTCTTTAATCATGTATTCCCAGCAAAGACCATCGCAGTCTTCTTCTTGAACTGTACCTACAACAAGTACGCGATATTTATCACTTAAAAGACCTAAGTCTTTCATGATTTTAGCGCCGTATACAGCAGATACGATACCACCTAATTGGTCGGATACACCACGACCACCGATTTTAGTTTCATCTTCGAAACCTTCATAAGGGTCGAAATTCCAGTTATCGCGGTTGCCAATACCTACAGTATCGATATGAGCGTCGAAGGCAATAAGTGTTTTACCAGTACCCATGTAACCAAGAATATTACCCATTGGGTCTACTTCAACTTCGTCGAAGCCAAGATCTTTCATTTCTTTTTCAATGCGTTGAACGTGTTCTTTTTCTTCTGCACTTTCACCAGGGAATGCTACGATTTCACGTAAGAACTTGGTCATTGCTGGTCCATAAGTTGCTGCTGCTTGTTTAATTGCTTGTAAATCCATAATTAATGCCTCCTAACGATCTTCACCATACCACATAATGTTTTTATATCTTTCAGGATCCGTATCACCTTCAGTGGAGAAACAGAGAACCTTTGAAGACGCATCTAATTCTAACTCTTTCCGTAAGTCTTCATATTCTGGCATTGTCATAAGTGCCATTACAAGACCTAATGGAACCGCACCAGACTCACCAGTTGTAATTGGAGTATCGC
>CATWLR010000091.1:0-4924 GCA_958351665.1 Veillonella infantium
AAGTTTAAATTTTCGTATATACCATTCTCATTTGAGGATGTTGTATATAAAAAATATTCCTAAGATTTATAAATTTTTTACACATATAAAAAAGAACCATCTAGTTTGCTGTGCTAGATGGTTCTTTTATTGCCATAATAAATTATAAATGGCTTGACCATTTGTATTGCCTTCAATAGGTTCTGGGTTTTCATTATACTCTACATTTTCATAAGGTGTACCGTCTGCCATGTACGCATCTACCTTTAACGTTTCCATGGTGCGATTATATCTACTTATATATACTTTATATCGCAATTCGTCGCCACCCAGTTCATTGACCCGCAGCCACAAAAGCGCATCATAGTCACTTTTTTGAACACTGTCATTGTCAATAAATAATTGGTTTCCTGACGCATCTGGTCCAACATAATACCAGTCCGTTGCGTTAGCGGTCCCCCCTATACTGAGTAGCCACAAAAGGGACAATATGGTTAATATTTTCCTCATATGACTGCTCCTCTCATGCCTTAGAGCTGTATACTTTATAAAACTCTAATAGCCATTAAACCTTTATAAAATATACAACTTCTCCTTTATATATAATACCAAAATTTCCCCATATTTATCAACAATAATTAAACTTAATTATTATCTTTTTTAGAATTTCAAGAAATTAAAAGAAATTTCTTAAAAAATTTCATTTTCAACTCATTTTTTGTTCTTATAATGACAATGTCAAATGATAAATAGAGGTAACAATTCCCTGGTTACCATACGTGTATTTATCTCCCGACAAGTATTACTAACCCCAAACCTACTACTTGTTTAAATACATGGTTCATTTGATATTAATACTAACACTCCCCTTACATGAAAAAAGGACTCCAGTTGGAGTCCTTTTTTCGTTGTATAAAACTTTAATGAATCTCAAAATATAAGCGTGTATAAATTCTATCTACTTTGTAATCCACGATAAACTAGTTTAAAAATAATTTTCTGAGCTTCTAACCACTCATCGCTCTGAGACCACTTATATTGTTTATTAACAGCATATAGACCGTGTACTAAAAATATAAAAATAGATACCCCCACATCAAACGAAACACCAAGAGATTCTGCCATAAGGATCCCTTGTCGATCTTTTTCACGTCCTATAATGCGTTGTAATACATATTCTGAAATTTGTTCATCTAAAAATAAAGGTAAATACTTTTTATGTCGTATAATACGCTGACATAACGGCAGTCTATCAAAAATAGAATCGTATGCTTCTCTCAACGCAACAGAATTAGAAGCAGCTGATAAGGTGTTAGCTATAGTTTGTAAATTATTGTTATCTACCATTCCCGGCTTTGAATAAGCGATTGCATCATCCACTAAATCATCAACAATTTCCATGATATTACTATAGTGTAAATAAAAAGTAGAACGAGTTATACCCGAAGCTTTACACAACGATGTTACTGTTACAGTCTCAAAAGAATTGTTTGCTAAACAACTAAGCAAGCCTTCTTTTAACAACATACGTGTCATTTCTTTTCGAGTTATCATATAACCTCCAATATAGACACTTTTATACAATGTGTCTATTAATAAACATAGTGTTAATTATTGTTGAGACTAGTATAACAAAATAAGGTACACTAGTTCTAGAGATTACAAATAATAATCTATTCAATTAAATCGACAATAATTTAATTAAGGAGATAACTATGACACAATATACTCACATTCGAAATACTACAGGAAAATTAACAATAAAAAATACAACATTCCTTATTGATCCATTTTTAGCACCAAAGGATACTTATCCTGGCTTTGAAGGAACATTTAACTATCAACAAAGAATGCCTATGGTTGATTTACCTCTATCTATGGACCAACTATTAAGCGATGTAGACGCAGTAGTTGTTACACATACCCATCTTGATCATTGGGACGATAGCGCAGTTCAAGCTATTCCAAAATCACTTCCTATTTTTGTACAAAATTCAGCGGATCAAAAACTCATCAGCTCTCAAGGTTTTAATGATGTGCGCATCATTTTTGAAAGTGTGGACTTTAACGGCATTACATTAACAAAAACAGGTGGCTCTCACGGCACAATAGAAATGTATGCAAACCCTAATCTAGCAGCATTAGCCGGTGATGCAATGGGCGTAATTTTCGAAACATTAAATGAACCAACTGTGTACCTTGTAGGTGATACGATTTGGACAAGCGATGTGGAAAAAGCACTTCATCATTTCGACCCTAACGTTATTATTATGAACACTGGATATGCTCAAGTTTTAGGCTTTGAAGATAGTATTATTATGGGTACAAAAGATATTGGCCGCATGGTGGTACGCAAACCAGAGGCAAAAATTATTGCGGTTCACATGGATACAGTTAATCACACAGCAACAAGCCGTGAGGATGTGCGCAAGTTTATCAAAGGCAACAATATTGAAAGCCATGTAGCAGTGCCTGAAGACGGCGAAACCATCGCACTTTAATGGTCCTAAAATAATTAGCATACTAGGCTACAGCTAATACAACACTACTAAAAATCTATCAACAAACAATAAAAAACACCCTCTAAAGTCTAGCAGTCATAATAACTGCAAGATCTATAGAGGGTGTTTTTACACGTAACTACAAATTATAATCTATCAAAAGATAAACTATTTTACTTCAGCCCAACCTAAAGCAGCACGTTTAGCATCGATATCTGCTAAGATTTTTTCAGCTACTTTCGCAGGATCAGTATTTACATACATAACAGAGCCTAAGATGTCTTTAGTGTCTTCTTTAAGCCATTTTGTGACAGCATCAGAGCCTTGTGTAGGTGGCTCAACGCAGTGGTAAGAGTTAATACCCATCAAGCGGAAGCCAAGGGATGCATCGATACCTTTTTCATTGGACCATTCAGGGCTAGACATTGCAAATGGCATTTGTGGTAAGTTAAGGCCTAATTCACCAGCGATACCAGCAAAAATACCGGAGGAACGTGCATTATCTACACATTCGCCAACATGCCATACTGGTGGTTGATCATCGCCCAAGAACTCTTGCAATGCAGGGCTACATTTTTTGTTAGCATCTGTATTACAGTAACCAAGTTTCATCAATGGGAAGGATGCACAACCATTTGTTAAGATGATACAACCATTTTTAATAAGTGTATCAACGATATCTACAGTAGCTTTTTCGTAGATAACGCGAGGGTTGGAACAACCTACTACGTTAACGATACCACGAACTTTACCAGATTTTAAAGCCTCTGCCAATGGTTTGAAGGAACCATAATGTTTAACAGTGGATTCTGGAGAGAAGCCCACTTCTGCAGTAATTTCGTATGGCGGAATGTATACAGGCATGCCTTTACGCAATTCATGAGCTTCAAGGGCACGATCCAAAATTTTGCGAGCCAACTCTTTTGTTTCAGACAAGTTAGTGTGATGATGATCGTAACCGATGTGTTCTGCACCTGGTAAACGAGCTGCATCAGATGTAGTGATAACTTTTGTGTTGAAGCAACGTGCTACGTCCATGATAGCAGGGTAAACGTCTTGAACGTCAGCTACCCAGCAATCAAGCGCGCCTGTACCAAGTACAAGTTCAGCACCGATAGCATTACACAATGGAATAACATTTTCATAACGATACATGCTGGACAAACCAGAGCAGCAGATACCGTAGAATTGGATACCTTTAGCACCGATAGCTTTTGCTTTTTCTAAGTACTCTTCGGACGCACCAATCTTACAAATTTGAGAAACCAATGTTGGCAAGTGACCATGAACAGCGATGTTAACATAACCTTTTTTCAAGGCACCGATGTTAACTTTAGAAGTACGACGACCACCAAGGCCGAACAATGCGTCTGTTGCGATGTCAGCAGCTACTACGCCAGTGAATGTGAAAGCAAGACCACAACGCAAGAATTGTTTCATGTTGCTTTCCCAATCGCCATCTGTACCTACGCATGTACGATGATATGCATCAAAGGCTTCATTGTATGCGGAAATAGGCAAGATATCTAGGTTTTTCCAAACTTCGCGACGTTCAGCAGGAGCTAATGCGGTAATTGTTTTATATTCACCTGGCAATGCACGGCTCAAATCTTCGAGCAGTACATCAGCTAAATCATTAGCTACTTCTTTCAAGGAACGACCTTCTTCAGGGATTTTGAAAGCCTTACATACAGTACGGATTTTTTCTTCCCCTAAAATTGGAATATCCAATTGGTCATTAGCAGCAGCTTTTAAAGAAATCAAAATTTCACGAGCATGCGCACCATGTTGAGTTAAGCCACCTGCAGCAGCACGTGTCATATTACGAGCAACGATAAGGTCCGCATCAGCACCGCAGACACCACGAGGGCTCTTAGGTGTAATTTTACATGGACCCATGAAACAAATACGACAACATACACCAGCAATACCGAATGTACATTGTGGTTGTTGTTTATCAAAACGGTCAAATACTGTATCACAACCGATTTGCTCCATGCGAAGAATCATTTCACGTACCGCAGGATCTGGTGTTTGTTCGATAACATCTTGTTTTGTAGGCCAAGTTTTACGGTATTCTGCAACAGCTTTCATGTAGTCATTTACGCCATGTTCATGAGGTACCCCTGGTTCATGAGTGTGTGGCACCCATTTATCCGTCGGAAGAGCCTTTGCATGACTATGGTCGTGACCATGGTCATGATTGTGGTCATGTTGATGATCGTGGTCGTGACCATGATGATCATGACCGCCACAGTGGCAATGATGTTCATGATTATGATTGTGACCATGATCATGTTGTTCACCATGATTATGGCCATGGGTATTTTTGTTTTCCACATCTTTACTCATTTGAAACCTCCTAGGGACCTACATAGGCCAACCAATAATAACAAAAACATATTCTACTTTTAATTATATTTAAATCCACTACAATTATGGGT
>CATWLR010000092.1:0-4912 GCA_958351665.1 Veillonella infantium
TACATCTACATCTACATCGACATCTACAGTATTCTAATTTATGAGATAGAAACTAGCTATAATGTTAGTTGCTTACACTGCCCCACAAGTTAAGGATAACAACACCAACTACAATAAGACCTATCCCCAAAATAGTGTACATATTATAGCCCTCACTAAAGATAAAGACCGAAATGAGTGCTGTCACTACAAGGCCTACGCCAGACCAGGTAGCATAGGTAACACTGAGTGGAATATATTTCAGTACATGCGTCAATGTATAGAAAGATCCTACATAGCCACATACGCAGGCAATAGTCTGTAACGGCCGCGTAAAGCCATCAGATGCTTTCAACATGGTCGTTGCAAATAATTCAAGCCCTATAGATAAGGCAAGTAAAAAATAAGATAACATAACGCCTCCCACAAAAAAGAGAGGGCCTTACTACCCTCTCTTCAATACATAAGTACGCACTCAATCGCACCTATTATAAACGTTCGATTACAGCTTGCGCCATTTCTGTGGTACCTACGCGTTTTAACCCTTCGCGGTAGATATCGCCTGTGCGATAACCATCAACGAGTACTTGTTCAACAGCTTTTTCAATTGCGTCAGCCACTTGAGGCAAATCAAGGGAGTGACGGCACATCATAGCTGCGGACAAGATTGTGCCCAATGGGTTCGCCAAGTTTTGGCCCATAATATCTGGTGCAGAACCGTGGATTGGTTCGTACAATGCTGTGCCAGTACCCATGGATGCAGATGGTAAAAGCCCGATAGAACCAGAGATAACAGCACCTTCGTCAGATAAGATATCGCCGAACAAGTTTGTTGTAACGATAACGTCGAATTGTGCAGGATTTACAACGAGTTGCATCGCTGTGTTATCTACGTAGAAGTAATCTGTTGCGATGTCTGGATTAGCTGCCGCTTTCTCTTGAGCGATTTTACGCCACAAACGAGAAGAAGCCAATACATTTGCTTTATCTACGGATACAACCTTTTTGTTACGTTTGCGAGCTGTTTCCATAGCAATATCCATGATGCGCTCTACTTCGTAACGGCTGTATGTCTCTTTATCCCATGCGAACTCATTAGCACCTTCCCCTTGTGCCTCTTCGCGTTCGCCGAAATAAATACCACCAGTCAACTCACGAACGATAACGAAATCTACATCTTGTACGAGTTCCTTTTTAAGAGGAGAATACTCTTGCAAGGATGGATAGATTTTTACAGGACGCAAGTTACAGAACAAACCAAGCTCCTTACGAAGACCAAGGATTGCTTTCTCAGGACGGATAGAAGGATCTACATTATCCCATTTAGGGCCACCTACAGCACCAAGCAATACAGCATCAGCAGCTTTACAAGCCTCGATAGTATCCTCAGTCAAAGGCACACCGTATGCATCAATAGACGCACCGCCCGCTTTTTTATCAATCCAATTAACCTTTACATTAGCTTTCTCAAAAGCCACATCACACACAGCCTTCGCTGCAGCAATAATCTCAGTACCGATACCATCACCAGGAATCAATACGATATTCTTTTCGCTCATATTACCTCTCCAATATATAGTAAACCCTTATTTACGGTTTTTCGCAAAGTTCACAAGACCGCCAGCTGCCGCAATATCTTGAATGAATTGTGGCAACTCAGTCCCTTGGTATTGTTCGTTTTTAGTCAAGTTATACACGATACCTTTAGACAAGTCTACGCCGATAGCATCGCCTGCTTCAATGCGATCCACTTGTTCACCGATTTCAATTACTGGTAAACCGATGTTAATAGCATTGCGGAAAAAGATACGCGCAAAGGAGTGTGCTATGATAACAGGCACACCTTTTGCTTTGATAACGCCTGGTGCATGTTCACGAGAGGAACCGCAACCAAAGTTTTTGCCAGCTACCATGATTTCGCCAGCTTTCACATTTGGAGCGAATGTAGTATCAATGTCCTCCATCGCATGCTCAGCCAATTCGTTCCAATCAGCAATCGCCAAGTAACGAGCCGGAATGATTACGTCTGTATCTACATCGTCGCCGTAGCGCCAGATTTTTTTGCTTTCAAAATCCATATTAAACCTCCTCAGGGCCTGCAATGCGGCCTAATACAGCACTTGCTGCCGCCACGTAAGGGCTTGCCAAATATACTTCAGAATCAACGTGACCCATACGACCACGGAAGTTACGGTTTGTTGTGGAAACTGTGCGTTCCCCTTCAGCCATGATACCCATGTAACCGCCTAGGCAAGGACCACATGTTGGCGTGGACACAGCGCAGTCAGCTTGAATGAAGATATCCAACAAACCATCTTTCATCGCTTGGTCGTATACATCTTGGGAGCCAGGAATTACGATACAACGAACGAATGGAGCTACTTTGCGACCTTTAAAGATTTCTGCAGCTGCCACCAAGTCTTCGTAACGGCCATTTGTACAGGAACCGATGATAACTTGGTCGATTTTAATATCTTTGTCGATCTCGTTGATGTAATGTGTGTTGGATGGCAAATGAGGGAATGCTACAACTGGTTGCAATTTAGACAAATCAATAGTCACAGTTTGAGCATATACTGCATCAGGGTCTGGATTAATTGGTTCTACAGGACGATTTACGCGACCTTTAATGTATGCTTCAGTAATTTCATCATATGGGAATACGCCACATTTACCACCAGCTTCGATAGCCATATTACAAATTGTAAGGCGGTCAGCCATAGTCATGTGTTGTACGCCTTCGCCAGCGAATTCAAGAGCCATGTAACGAGCGCCGTCTACGCCGATTTTACCGATTAAATCAAGGATTACGTCTTTACCAGTTACCCATTTGTTAGGTTTGCCGATAAGTTCAACCTTAATTGTTTCAGGCACTTTGAACCAAGTTTTACCTTCTGCCATAGCTACGCCCGCATCAGTGGAACCTACGCCTGTGGAGAATGCATTCACCGCACCATATGTACAAGTGTGGGAGTCAGCACCAATCATCATTTCCCCAGGACCGATAAGACCTTTTTCTGGTAAAATAACGTGCTCAATACCCATGCGACCTCCTTCGAAGTAGTTTGTAATGCCATGTTCGCGTACGAAGTCGCGCATTACTTTCGCTTGTGTAGCGGATTGAATATCTTTGTTTGGTGTGAAGTGGTCAGGAACCAAGTAGATTTTATGACGGTCAAATACAGGTTTGCCGATTTTCAAGAACTCTTTACGCGCTGGTGGGAATGTGATGTCGTTCATCAATACAGCATCCAAATGACATTCGATGATTTGGCCTGGTTTTACAACATCAAGACCCGCGTGGCGAGCCATATTCTTTTCAGTAATGGTCATACCCATATTATTTTTCCTCCTCTTGTTCTAGCTCCATAGCTAGGAATACTGAGTTTACTGCATTAATATATGCATTTACACTTGATTTAACGATATCGGTGCTAATACCACGACCATGGTACAAGCGACCGTTATATTCTACCTTAAGGGTTGCTTCCCCAAGGGCATCTTTACCGGCTGTGATAGCACGGATTTGATAGTCTTTTAAGCTGATTGGCAAGCCAACCACACGTTCAACCGCTTTAAGTGATGCGTCTACTGGACCATCACCTACGGCAGCATCTGCTTTCTCGCCTTCTGGGGTCATGAGGCGAACGTCAGCGTATGCGTAGCCTTTTTCACCTAATTTGTAGTATTGAGCCACGAGCTCGAATGCTTTTTTATGATGTAAGTTATCTACTACAAGAGCGATAATATCATCATCGTATACTTGTTTTTTACGGTCTGCCAATTCTTTGAATTTAGCGAAAAGGTCGTTGATTTTCTCTTCTGTGAAAGATTGGAAACCAAGTTTTGCCAAATGATCAGCAAAGGCATGACGACCAGAGTGTTTGCCCAATACGAGGTCTGTTTTTTCAGCCCCTACGGACTCAGGAGTCATGATTTCATACGTTTCAGGGTTGCTCATCATACCATGTTGGTGAATACCAGACTCATGAGCAAAGGCATTGGAACCCACGATTGGTTTATTTGGTGGAACTACAACACCTGTTAAACGGCTCACAAGTTTAGATACTTTCGTAAATTGTTTTGTATCGATGTTCACTTGAAGGTCGCCGAAGTAATCATGGCGTGTTTTAAGAGCCATTACAACTTCTTCAATCGCTACGTTACCAGCCCGTTCGCCTAGGCCATTAATTGTGCCTTCTACTTGGCGTGCACCTGCTTTAATAGCAGCTAACGTATTTGCATTGGCAAGACCTAAGTCATCATGACAGTGAACGGAGATTATGGCATTTTCAATACCTGGTGTATGTTCTTTAATGTAGCGGATTTTATCACCGAACTCATTAGGGTTCATGTAACCTACTGTGTCTGGTACATTAATAATTGTTGCACCACCAGCAATGGCAACACCAAATACTTGGCATGCGAAATCTAAATCAGAGCGTGCCGCGTCTTCACCAGAGAACTCGATTTCATCAACCTTACCTTTTGCATATGCCAATACGGATTTAACCTTATCCAATACCTCTTGGCGAGTCATTTTTAATTTATATTCCATATGAAGTTCGGAAATAGCGATGAATACATGTAAACGGCTACGTTCCGCATCTTTCAACGCATCAATCGCTTTTTGTACGTCCTTTTCGTTAGCACGAGCCAACGCACAAATTGTTGCACCTTTGACTTCGCGTGCAATCGTTTGTACCGCTTCAAAATCCCCAGGGGATGCCGCTGGGAAGCCAGCCTCGATTACGTCGATGCCTAGACGTACTAGGCCTTTCGCAATTTCAATTTTTTCAGGAGTTTGTAAAGATACACCTGGTGTTTGTTCCCCATCACGAAGGGTTGTATCGAAGAAATATACGCGATTTTGATCCATAATCTTCACCTTTTCTATACTAATAAAACATAACACTTTATTATATCTATCAAT
>CATWLR010000093.1:0-4865 GCA_958351665.1 Veillonella infantium
GGGAATTGTTTCTTTGGACTTTCATTGTTTAGTGATTATATTGTTTTACCAAATTATATGATTGATTTGAAGTATATTTTAATTATTATTCTTTGTGTTGCTTATGTCTTTGATCTATGGCGTCATAATCGCTCTGGCAAAATTACAGCTAGCGACAAGAGAATGTATGATACCTTTACAGGTCGAATTAAGTTTATTGTTATATTTTTCCTTCTTTTATGTGCTGTTGAATCGGTTATACATTATTTGGGCTAATTTTGATATTTTTTCTCATTGACTTCTATACACTAATCTTGTACTATTATTACATAGTAGTTGATAACAATTTTCAGTTATGAAGATTGTATCATGTATGAGCAATATGGAGGTCACATATGAAAGGCATAATCATTGCATCCTTTGGATCAATTTATCAAGATGCTGTGGAGAAATCCATCGGCAGTATAGAGAGAAAAGTACGTTCCATGTATAGCGATATGGAGGTGCGTCGTGTATTCTTATCTGATGCATTAGTAGAGAAGTGGAACGAGAAGTACGACGATAAGATTTCTTCTTTCACAGAGGCTATGCAAGATTTTGCTCGCAAGGGCATTGATGAAGTATACATTCAACCAATTACATTGGTAGCGGATCAGTGTTACCAACAAATGCGTAAACAAGCATTAAAGTTTTTACATAATAATGAATATGGTTTTAGCCAAGTCAACATTGGTAAACCATTACTAACGTCTTTAGGTGTAAAGAATTATGCTGACGATTATGAAGCTACATTAGAAAGTATTGTTCGCCACGTTAATACAAAAGCACTTAATAAATCTGTAGTGCTTATGGCAAATGGTCAAAATCAATTGGAGTTTAGTACATTACAATTGAAAGCTATGTACGGCGCAGCACCAAATGTAGTAGTATTTACTACAAATGGGTTCCCTACATTTAAACAAGCACTTACATTATTAGATCGTATGGGTCATAAAGACTTGTTAGTAGTACCATTAGCTCTTATTGGTTCTACACATTTAATGGACTATCTTGGCGGTGAGCGTTCTGACTCCATTTATGCATTGCTTGCTGAAGAAGGGTACAATGTAGATATTTGGAATGAAGGTCTTGGTGAAAACCCTTATGTACAAGATTTATTCTTGAAACATTTAGGCCAAGCTATCCGCATGTCTGATCGGAAACGTCCCATGCCTCGTGAATCTGTAAAACCTGTAATGACAAACTCTCGTATGGAAGCACAAGGTATGATTTCTTAGTTTGATCTCTCACATAATTAGACATACATCTCTCCACACTCCTTTATATACGTAAAAGTCCTCCTTGTTGGAAATCCAATGAGGAGGATTTTTAATTTTACTATGAAAAATATTTATAATATCCATTTTATACGTCCTATGGTATGCCCCTAATGTGTCGTCTATGGTATGATTAAGATACATTATTAATTAGATAAGGAGACTTCCATGAAACAAGCTATTTTAGTTGTTGCTTTTGGGTCCACTGTTGACAGTGCTCGTGAACATAATATTGACTCCGTTGTGGAGCATATCCGTAAATCCTATCCAGATTATACTGTGGAATTAGCATTTTCTTCTCGTATCATCGTTAAACGTTTACGTGAACGCGGTATTGAGGTGCCTACTGAACAAGGGGCGTTAGAAAAACTCATCCAAGACGGGTATACACATGTGTATGTACAACCACTTCACTTCACTGGCGGTGAAGAGTTTGATAAATTGAAAAATAATATCCTTGCTCATGAAGGGGAGGGGCAACTAGAAGTATTGCGTGTAGGTAGACCTCTCGTATATTATATAGGGCAAGAAGAGCATCCAGATGATTACCAAATCTTAATTGACCGTTTCATTAAATCTCTTAACATTTCTAAGGACGACGGTTTATTACTAGTTGGTCATGGTGGCTTAGGCTCTGGCAACTCCTCGTATGGTAATTTACAGTTCAAATTGATTCGTGATGGCCTCACAAATGTACGTATCGCCGTTTTAGAGAATGCTCCTTATGTGGCTGACGTAGCTATGCCATGGGAATGGCTTGATGGGAAGCGTCCAAATACAATTTATGTACACCCATTATTATTAGTTCTTGGAGATCATGCACAAAACGATCTCTTTGGTGACGAAGAAGATAGCGTTATTAATGAACTGGCCGATTATGGTTATGAAGTTAAACCAATCCATAGCGCACTTGGTGAATATGAAGCAATACAAGATATCTTCCGTCAACATGTGCAAGATTGTCTTGATGATTTGTATGGCAAACGTAGTCCACATCGCCCAACAATTCCAAATATTAAATAGTAGTTTTGTATATCTTGCATAAATTAGTTATAATAAAAGATATGAAATTTATAAATAGAATGTAACTATAAGAATAGGAGAACCCCATGAAAGGTAAATTATATGGCATTGGCGTAGGTCCTGGCGATTCTGAATTAATGACTGTAAAAGCTGCTCGTATTGTAGGTGAAGCAGATATTATTATCACACCTAAAACAGAAAAGAAAGATGGTTCTGTAGCACTTAATATTGCTTCCCCATACATTCAAGAACATACAGAAATCGTTCCTGTAGTATTCCCAATGGTATTGGATGATGCTACACAAGAGGAAGGCTGGCAAGAAGCAAAACGCATTATCTTGTCCTACTTAGATCAAGGTAAAAGCGTTGTGTTCTTAACATTGGGTGATCCTATGTTCTACAGCACATACATGTATGTATATCGCTTGATTGAAAATACTGGTCATGAAATCGAAACAATTCCTGGCGTTACTGCGTTCTGTGCTATTGGTTCTCACCTTGGTTATCCAATCGTAGAGAAGGAAGAAGTATTAGCTATCGTTCCTGCTACAGCACCTAAAGAAAAAATCGATGCTGTATTAGCCGTAGCTGATGATGCAGTAATCATGAAAGTGTACAAAAACTTTGATGAAGTACAAGAAACATTGCTTAAACACAATATGGCAGATGATGCGGTTATGATTAGCCGTGTAGGTTTGCCGGATGAGCAAGTATACGTAGGCCTCGATAACATGCCAAAAGATACTAAACTCAACTACTTATCTACAATCCTTGCAAAACGTAAGGACCGTTAACAAACACGTCGTATTACGAGGTAATATCTATGAACACAGTACAGATTCCACGTGTTGTCATTGCTGGCACTAACTCTGGTGTAGGGAAAACAACTATCGTAGCGGGCTTATTGGCTGCTTATGCAAATGGTGGACGTACGGTGCAATCCTTTAAAGTGGGCCCGGATTATATTGATCCGGGCTTTCATAAAATTGCATCCGGCCGTGACAGCTACAATTTAGATACGTGGCTCGTGCCACCTCACAAATTAAATCCTTTCTTTGCTACTATGGCGCATGGAGTAGACCTTGCTATTATTGAAGGTGTTATGGGCCTTTATGATGGTGGTCGAGAAGGCGTTAGCTCCACAGCTCAAATTGCTAAGCAATTGAATGCACCGGTGGTGCTTGTTATCGATTGCAAGGCTATGGGTGAAAGTGCGGCAGCTATTGCTAAAGGTTTCCGTGATTATGATCCAGAAGTAAATTTTGGCGGTGTTATCTTGAACCGTTTAGGTTCTGCTAACCATGAGCGCATGGTTCGTGAAGGCATGGATAAGATAGGTGTACCTGTTATTGGTGCTATTTATCGAGATGATCGTATGCACTCTCCGGAGCGCCATTTAGGACTCACACCTATTACTGAGATTGATCCAACAGAGGCAATCAACACGATTCGCGAAGCCGTTGAGAAAATGGTAAATTTAGATCAATTGTGGGATATTGCATCTAGTGCACCTGCTATTGAGTTGCCAGAGGCTGTAGATGCTAAATCCGTTGAAAAGCGTGTTAAAATTGGCGTAGCCTATGATGAGGCGTTCTCTTTCTACTATCCTGCAAGTTTATCTGCCTTAGAAGAGAAGGGGGCCGAGCTCGTTTATTTTAGCCCTCTTAATGATTTAGTGATTCCCGAAGTAGACGGCCTTGTATTTGGTGGTGGCTTCCCTGAAATGTTCTTGTTCCAACTCTCTAGTAACGAGTCAATGAAGGAATCTATCCGTGAAGCTAATGAAAAAGGTATGCCTATTTATGCAGAATGTGGTGGCCTCATGTATTTATGTGAAAGTATCCATGATTTTGAGGGCGCCGTATATGATACAGTAGGTATTGTACCTGCTAATTGCATTATGCAACAAAAGCTACAAAAAGTAGGGTATGTTACAGCTACAGCTAAGCGAGATACCTTATTAGGTGCCGCAGATACATCTCTTCGTGGGCATGAGTTCCATTTCTCTACGATGGAACCAACTGTAGAGAATTTCCCTTGGGCCTTTCACTTAGAAGGAGGTCGAAGACCTCAATCTTATGATGGTGGCTATGCAACTGATAATGTATTAGCATCGTATTTACATTTGAACTTTGCTGGTTCTGATGAAGGTGCACAGCATTTTGTTGATATATGTGCTAACTATAAAGCTAAAAGGAGCTAAATATGAGTGTACGAGGCTTAATTTTAGTTAATACTGGCAATGGTAAAGGAAAAACAACGGCTGCATTAGGCGTAGCATTACGTGCTGTTGGACAAGGTCTTAAGGTCTTAATCTTACAATTTATTAAAAGTGGTAATGGTTATGGTGAACTAGCGGGGCTTGCCAAATTAGGTGACCAAGTAGAAATTCGATCCATGGGTAAAGTTTTTATTTACTATAAACGGTATGAGGTTAGCGACGATTAATTGGCACGTCAAAAAGATGCAGCCAAAGAGGCTTGGCGTACACTTATTGAAGAGGTAAATTCAGACCGATGGAATCTTATCATTATGGATGAAATCAAC
>CATWLR010000094.1:0-4858 GCA_958351665.1 Veillonella infantium
TCACTTCAATACTTTCCACAAGGCGACCATCTGGAGATGTACCAGAGATAACAAGACCAGCATCAGTCAATTGTTGACGGTATTCGTTGTTGAATTCATAACGGTGACGATGGCGTTCATAGATAAGGTCTTCCCCATACGCTTCACGAGTTTTTGTACCCGCTTCTACTTTACAAGGGTAAATACCAAGGCGCATTGTGCCACCTTTTTTATCTACATCTACTTGGTCACTCATCAAGTCGATTACTTTGTATTTAGCATTTTCATCGAATTCGCTAGATGTGGCACCTTCCATACCGCATACGTTACGAGCAAATTCCATTACTGCAGATTGCATGCCAAGGCATAGACCGAGATATGGAATATTATTTTCACGAGCATATTGAATTGTACGAATTTTACCTTCTACACCACGGGACCCAAATCCACCAGGTACGATGATACCTTCAACACCATCAAACACCTCTTTAGGATCTACAGATGTATCATCAAGTTCTTCGGAGTCAATCCAACGAATATTCACTTTAGTACCCGTAGCAATACCAGCATGATCTAGAGCTTCAACTACGGATAAATACGCATCATGTAATGCTACATATTTACCAACGATAGCAACTGTAATGTCTTTACTAGGGTTCAAGATTTTATGAACCATTTCTTTCCATTCAGTCATATCGCAAGGGCGTTCTTCAAGGCCTAATTTTTTGATAACAATATTATCAAGACCTTGATCTTGCATCATCAATGGTACTTCATAGATGGAGCTGCAAGTTTGGTTTTCAATAACTGCTTCTGGTTCTACGTCGCAGAACAAAGCAAGTTTTTCTTTCATTTCATCAGAAATGTGTTTTTCGCTGCGGCATACCAAGATATCTGGCTGAATACCAATGCTGCGCAATTCTTTTACGCTGTGTTGTGTAGGTTTAGTTTTCAACTCGCCTGCTGCATTGATATAAGGCACCAATGTTACGTGAATGTAAAGTACATCATTACGACCTACGTCTTTTTTCACTTGGCGGATAGCTTCCATGAATGGCAAGCTTTCAATATCACCTACAGTACCGCCGATTTCAGTGATAACTACATCTGCGTTATCCTCTTTACCTACGCGGTATACGTTTTGTTTGATTTCATTTGTAATGTGTGGAATTACTTGTACAGTGCTGCCCAAGTAATCACCTTTACGTTCTTTATTGATTACAGACCAATACACTTTACCTGCTGTAATGTTGGAACGTTTACTAAGGTTAATATCGATAAAGCGTTCATAATGGCCTAAATCAAGGTCAGTTTCAGCGCCGTCATCTGTTACGAATACTTCACCGTGTTGGTAAGGGCTCATCGTACCAGGGTCGATATTAATGTATGGGTCAAATTTTTGAATCGTTACATTGAAACCGCGGTTTTTAAGCAAGCGACCCAAGGATGCTGCTGTAATCCCTTTACCAAGAGAAGAAACAACGCCGCCAGTTACGAAAATATACTTAGTTGCCATGATGCCTCCCACCTATTACATTTTTTCCGGAGCAGAAATACCTAAAATACCCAAGCCTTGACGAAGTACGAGGGCAATCGCTGTGATTAATCCTAGACGAGCTTGTTGCAACGCTGGATCTACGCCAATGATACGACCTTGACGATAGAAGGAATGGAACATGCTTGCCAAATCGAATAAGTAACGAGCAATACGATGTGGTGCACGATGTTCGGCAGATTGAACGACCTCTTCTGGATATTCAGCTAATTTTTTAATCAATTCTAATTCCATTTCGCTTGTAAGCGTTGTGAAATCAGTTTCACTATAATCACCAAATGCAATGCCTGCTTCACGCACTTGGTTGTAAATGCTGTGAATACGAGCATGAGCATATTGAATATAATATACTGGGTTATCATTGCTACGAGATTTAGCCAAGTTAATATCGAAATCAAGTTGGCTATCTAGAGAACGCATCAAGAAGAAGTAACGAGATGCATCTACGCCAACCTCTTCAATCAATTCATCTAATGTAACGCTATCGCCGCTACGTTTAGATAATTTAACGAGTTGTCCATCGCGGAATAATGCTACCATTTGTAACAATAATACTGTTAGCTTATCTGGGTCATAACCAAAAGCAGCCATAGCAGCTTTTACACGGCATACATAACCATGATGGTCAGCGCCCCAAATATCAATCATTTCTTTGAAGCCACGATCATATTTATTGCGGTGATATGCAATATCTGCCGCTAAATATGTAGGAACGCCATTATCACGAATAACTACGCGGTCTTTATCATCGCCATAGTCAGTAGATTTCAACCACAACGCACCGTCTTTTTCATACACTTTGCCAAGAGCCTTTAACGCCTCTACGGAGTGATGAATTTCATCAGCTTCATGAACAGTACGTTCAGAGAACCAATTATCGAAAGTAACACGGAAATTGCTTAATGTTTCCTCTAAGCGAGCTAATTTTTCTTTTAAGCCCTCTTCTTTAAACAATGCTACACGATCAGCTTCGTTCATAGCATTTAATTTATCGAAGCCTTCTCGTTCTGCAATAGCTTTTGCAGTCTCGATAATATCAGGACCACGGTAGCCATTTTCAGGGAATACGAGAGCCCCTTCTGGAATATCGAATTCAGGCATGGAACCATCTTCGTTGCGCTTAGGTGGGAACACTAATGTAGCACCTTGCAACTCTTGGAAACGGTACTCAATGGAGATAGCCATATTATCGATTTGGTTACCTGCATCATTGATGTAGTACTCGGATTGTACATTGTAACCTGCTGCACGTAACAAGTTTACAAGTGCACTACCATACGCAGCACCACGACCATGGCCGACATGTAACGGACCTGTTGGGTTCGCACTTACGTACTCTACTTGAATCGTATCGCGTGCACGCAATGGTTGAACACCATACTGATCACCAGCATTTAAAATAGCTTTCAACGTATCGTATACCATATCAGATTTCAAGAAGAAATTGATGAAACCTGCACCAGCAACCTCAGCGCGTTCGAGCCAATCAAAATTCATATGGCTAATCAAAGCCTCTGCAATAGCACGAGGGTTTTGACGAGCTACACGAGCGGATTGCATAGCGATATTTGTAGAAAAATCACCGAATTCTTTTTGAGGTGGCACTTCGAGAACGATTTCTGGATATTCCCCAGCTGGTAAGCCACCGCTGTTAATCGTATCTTGTAATGCCTGTTCAATCCCCGATTTCAGGATTTCCTTCATTTCCATGCTCTGTATCCTCCCGCACGTCTATATCTAACTGATTATAAAATTGCCATTCACCTTCTACGGAAATGTCATATCCTAAATGAACATGACCTACGCCTTCGTGAAAGTCTACTGTTAATTCATGAGTGTTTACGGCCATGTGCAAATCACCATACGGTGTTTCATACACGGATTCGCGCTCTTCACCACGGACATATTGATGACGCATATTAACAGCCCCTGTTCGAAGCAATACAATAGAGTCATCATGGATTTTAATGGTCGTTTTTACCCCATCTAAGCCAGTCACACTAGATTCTTCATAACGCACATACTGGGCATTACCCTTTTCATGTGATGTACCTGGGGAAATTAGTTCCACTACGGTATCCTTGCCATCCATATCTCGTTGTACACTTTTTACGGACACTAGAACCCGCTTCATTTTTCAACCTCCATGGCAGTAATTAATCATCATATTATACCATAATCAAAGACTATTTTGCACCCTCAATGAGTCGCAATTTCTTAGTCTTTGTCATCTGTTTTATGGCATATTCTCTACGTTGTGCATCTTGTTTATTGTGAAAGCTTTCAGAATACACCAATTCAACAGGACGTCGCCCTCTCGTATACTTAGCACCGCCTGGAATAAGCCCATTATGAGCCTCTATACGGCGTTCAATATCGGTGGTCCACCCACAATACAAGGAATCATCTGCGCAACGCACCAAGTACACATAGTGCCGCTCTTCAGACTTAGCCTCCTTATTTGCCATTTTTTGCATCATCAGTAATCGGTTCCAACGTAATAGTATTGATGATTACTGGCTCTACTGGTTTATCATTACGGCCTGTTTTTACTTTGCCAATTTTTTCAACTACATCCATACCTTGTACTACAGTGCCAAAGATAGTGTGTTTATTATCTAACCAATCTGTAGGTCCCAATGTAATAAAGAACTGAGAGCCACCTGTATTAGGGCCTCGGTTTGCCATGGCAAGAACGCCCATTTTATTGAAGTGTAAATCATTGGAGAACTCATCAGGAATTGTATAGCCTGGACCGCCGGCACCTGTACCATCTGGATCCCCGCCTTGAATCATAAAGCCTTCGATAACGCGGTGGAATGTAACACCATTATAGAAACCTTTTTTCACTAGGTAATCAAAGTTTTTTACTGTAATAGGTGCTTTAGAGCCTAATAATCGAACTTTGAATTGACCATAATTTGTATCAAAAATGGCATATTCATCAGCAATTGGTGCGTTAGAGAAGTTAGGCATAGCTACCGTTTCTGCTTTTACAGTATTTCCTTGTGGTTGTTCCCCACTTTTTGTACCACATGCCACTGTCCCAAGCATTGTAATCCCTAACATTGCGCATAAAGCCAAGCGTTTCCAGTTCATAGTTCCCCCAAAAATATATCGTATATACTAACATGTATGTAAAATTCACATAGAAAAGCCGCTCAACCCGTGAGCGGCTCTTTTTTAGTATATCATGTTTTAGAGAAAATTTGGTTTAAATAATTATTAAATTTACCAATTTATATAACCTTATTCTTTCAGTTATATATTATCTATTATTTACCATCAAATTGTTCTGGGTTCGTACTGTTATAGGTATCAATA
>CATWLR010000095.1:0-4838 GCA_958351665.1 Veillonella infantium
CCATAGATGAGTTTAATTTCAGCCATACATCCTCCTTTCACAGATACATATCATCGATAAAACTGTACCCCATAATATACATATGTTCTGATGATGGATCCACATCGCGTAAAGCCCCATGTGGACTGCCAAATAGAACTATATTATGCGGCAGTAATCTGCCAATTTCATTCATTGAACTAGATCGACTCGTAATAAATAATGTATTAATCTTATCATTTAATTTTAGATTTTTTTCTCCTCTTTGTCCATTATATACATCGATTTCTTTCATACTATTTTTATATATTGTTTTTGCAGATCCGTTACTATGAAAGTAGTCTACCTTTACAACTTTAGGATTCACACCATATGCCCTTATAGCTTGATTAACAAGCCTTTCATTAGGCGTCGTTTTAATATGGTCTGGCGCATCAATTAATAGATGAGCCCCTTCATGATTAGGTTCTATGCAAAGTAATACATTGCATTGCTTCATTGGAATATAATGAACTAATGTCTCCTGGTGATGATGCGTAACATAATAGGACGTACCAAAGGTTACCATCATTAAAGATAAAGATATGACTACAGGTACAGTATATCTTTTTCTATGCGTCAAAAAGTACGTAAATAAGCCTAATAGCACATAATATAGATAAGCACAATAAGGATACATCATGCCAAGCCATAGTAGACTACCACTATGTCCTAACACATGATTTAAATATAAGGATATTCGCAATAGTACGTCTACTAAAGACCACATTAGCGATATAGGAAGTACGTAACTGACTAGAGTACTTACAAAAACTAAAATTATAGATATATCTAATAAGGGCGCTACTATACATGCTGCTAGCAAACTAGCAATGCTGATATAGTGAAAGTAATAGAGCTGTAACGGCAAAATTAATAACTGTGCAGATACACATAATACTAGCGGTGTTTTTATCCATCTTGGTAGCCACTGTATTCGCTCATATAATACCTTTCCCCATATGAGTAAGCCATAAGTTGCCCCAAAGGACAGTTGAAAGCTCACATCAAACAAGGAGAACGGATCATATATGACACATAATATAGCGCATATACATAAGGCTTGTTTAGCCTGGTATAATCGTCCCTTTATATAGGCCATACACATGAGTATGCTCATCATCGTAGCACGTACAACAGGTGCATCGCCGCCTACAATACCACAATATATACAAGCAACTATAATACCAAGAATTAAGCATGTACGCTTTCTTAATTTAATAAGTCGTCCCAACCCATACACAAGTGCTAACAACAAAGCAATATGTGAACCTGATATGGATAAAATATGGATAAGGCCGGTATAGGAGAAATCCTTCATCTGTTCTTCTCCGAGCTCACTATAATGACCACCTAAAGCTAAGGCTTGAGCTAATACTTTTTCTGGTCCCTCTAGATTATCTCCAATATGTTTATCTATAGATTCCCGTAATACACCAGAAATTAATAGGCCTTTCCTATATAGTTCTCCCACAAATGTGTCTTGATGGCGGAACATTTGTAAATCTTTGTTACTAGCAGAGCGATATACACCATCATAGATTCGACCTCTTGTATTAGAACTCATATATCGGCCTCTAAGATTAATACGACCTTCCTCTTCAATGAGAAATAAGGGCTTTGGTGTACCTTCAATAATTGCATATTCTCCTAGTCGTATGGGATAGTTCGTAGTAGATACCTTTGAGTATACCTGCAAACGCCCCTGTGCTTTAATATAGTCATTTTTTGCAGTATCTTTATAGGGATGTAGACCATGGATTTCAATAGTATATTTGTAATACTCCTGTCCATTCAAATTTACTTTTTCAGGAGCCTCTACAACCGTACAAAGATATTCCCCTTCTTGCTGTAAATAATATGATGTATAACTATTAAAATTTACAATCCGTAAATCTGTTTGATAATAAGATAAACCAACTAAAACAATGACTAAACTGATTACCTTGCTAAGTAAATGCCATCTATTAGACGATTGAAATGCTTTGAAAACACCTACAACTATAATAGCTAACCCAATAGCAAAGATGTATCGCATCTGATTAAGTACTGGATAATACTGACTATAACCTAATATTGTACCCACTATTATAGAACCCAATATAGTATGTGCCCATAGGCTATGGGTTAAAACCTTACTGTTCCCATTAATATCATTTACATCATGGAAGTGTCCATCATTGTTGCTATCTTGATGACTAAATTGTAATTTTGTCTTTAATCTTCTTAAATAGGCCGTCACCAATGCCCTTCACCCCCTTGATGCCTTCAACAGATGTAAAGGGACCCTTTTGTGAACGATACTCTTCAATTCTCTTTGCCATAGCAGGCCCAATGCCGGGCAACGCATCTAGTTCTTTAGCAGTGGCGGTATTAATATTTATCTTATTACCACGCAATAATGCTTCAGGATTTCCGTGAAAGTTAAATACTACGTGGATATGATCTCCTCCGGTAACTGATTTAGCCATATTAATAGACTCTACATCTGCATACGGTAACAGTCCTCCTGCTAGCTTGATAACATCGCCTACTGTTGCAGAATTTTCAAGCTCATATAGACCAGGTGAAACTACGGCACCCGTAATATAAGCAATCGGTTTATTGGATATGTCTGCTACATTTGATATAGAAGAATTTCCATCTACTCCCCCTTCAACAAGGACAGAATCGCTTTCATCTGTTATAATAGGCCATAGGAAATAAATTCCTACTAAAATACATAGGATTAATATAATTGTCATATACGGCTTCAATTTATATTTCATAGTGCACCTCCTACTGAAGGATTTCCCTATAAAATAGTAAAGTCCTATCGTTGACTCTATTAGTCACATATGCAGGACTTTTATAATTGATGTCGAATAAAAGGAGTATTTATGAATCAAGAAACATTAAAAAAATACGCCTATACATTACTAAAGTACGGCGTAAATTTACAGCAAGATCAAACATTAGTTATTTCTGTTGATGTAGAAAATAAAGACTTTGCAGTAATCGTTACTGAAAAAGCATATGAACTAGGTGCTAAGGAGGTTGTTCTTAACTGGAGATGTTCCCCTATCGCTCGTCAACGTTTATTACATGCTAACGAGTCTGTTTTAGAAAAACCTGCTAACTGGATTCCTGAATTCTACAAACAATACATCGATGATAAGGCAGCATTTTTATCTTTGATCAGTGCTAATCCTAAAGCATTAGAAGGTATCCCAACAGATCGTATTTCCTTACAGTCTCGCAATTTAAATAAAGCATTATCCTTCTATCACACAGCTATCATGAACTCTTCTGTTACATGGTGTGTTGCATCTGTACCGACCGTTCTATGGGCAAATTTACTTGGCTATGAAGGTACTGACGAAGAAAAAATCGATCAATTATGGGCAACATTATTAAAACTTTGTCGCATTGAAGGTATTGAACCGAAAGATACATATCGTCATCACATGGCAAAATTGCGTCACCGCTGTGAAGCATTGAATAAATTAGACTTAAAATCGTTGCGTTACACTTGTGATAACGGCACCGACCTTTTATTAGAATTACCAGAAGGCCATATCTGGCTAGGTGGGGAAGAATCATCTAAAGATGGTACTATTTTCAATGCTAATATTCCTACAGAAGAAGTTTTCTCTGCTCCTCAATATAATGGTGTAAATGGAGTTGTGTACAGCACAAAACCATTAATTTATCATGGCAATACGATTTCAGATTTTTCATTCACGTTTAAAGAAGGTAAAATCGTTGAATATACAGCCAAAGAAGGTTATGAAGTTCTAAAAGAATTAGTAGAAACTGATGAAGGCTCCCACTACCTTGGCGAAGTAGCATTAGTGGATCACTTCAGCCCAATTAGCCAATCTAACCAAATCTTCTACGAAACATTATTTGATGAAAATGCGTCCTGCCATTTAGCAATTGGTGCATCTTATCCTACATGCCTAAAAAACAGCGATGGTTTATCTGAAGAGGAATTAAAGGAACGCGGCCTTAACCACTCCTTAACACATGTGGACTTTATGATTGGTCATGAACGCATGAATATTAAGGGATACACTCGTGATGGTCAAGCTATTGATATTATGATTGACGGTCGTTTACAAGTATAATTGTTAGGCCACAACCTATTATGTAACTGAGATAAAGAAAACCCCTACCTACTTATAGTAGATAGGGGTTTTCAAGTAGTAACACATGTTACACCGTAATATGTAAAGTACGTCCCGTAGGTTTATATTCAATAATTTCTACACCTGCTGTTTTTAGCATCCGTTTAGATGCTTTAACCTCTTTTGTATCCTTGTAAAGATCATCTCGGTAGATAACAGCTTTAATGCCACTTTGAATAATGGCTTTTGCACATTCATTACAAGGGAATAGTGTTACATATATTTTAGAACCTTCTAAAGAGCCGCCCCGATAATTAAGTATGGCATTGAGTTCGCTATGTACAGTATAAAAGTATTTATTATCATCTGCTGTATCGCGTTCCCACGTGAAATCATCATCACTACAATTTAAAGGCATACCATTGTAACCAATAGATAAAATTTTATTGTCATTGCTTACGATGCAGGCACCTACTTGTGTATTAGGATCTTTAGAACGTTGTGCCGCTAAAATGGCAACGCCCATGAAGTATTCATCCCAAGAAATATAATCGCTACGTTTTGCCATAATTACCTCACTTAAAAATAAGCCCCCTTCTACCTATGTAGTTGGGGGCTTACATTATTGAATAACTAGAATATCGTTATTTAAAAACGTTATTTAATATCATTATTTAACTACGATATTTACGAGTTTACCAGGTACATAAA
>CATWLR010000096.1:0-4821 GCA_958351665.1 Veillonella infantium
TGGCAACAGGCTTTGGTCGTACAGGTAAATTCTTTGCTTGTGAACATGAAGGCGTATCGCCTGATTTTATGACCTTATCCAAAGGGATTACGGGTGGTTATTTGCCGTTGGCCGCTACATTGACTACAAAACGCGTATTCGATGCATTTCTTGGCACATTTGAAGAAAAGAAAACATTCTATCATGGTCACTCCTACACAGGTAACGCCTTAGCTTGTGCGGTTGCATTGGCTTCGTTGAAAGTTTTCCGCGAAGAGAAGGTCATCGAAGGATTGCCGAAAAAAATCGAGGCTTTCACCAATGCATTAAAACCTATTGAAAAATTAAAACATGTGAAAGAGGTTCGTCAACGAGGCCTCATCGTAGGTATTGAACTTGAAAAAGATGTGGCCACTCATGAAGCATATCGTCCAAATGATGCGGTAGGGGCTAAGGTGGCTATTCTTGCCCGTGAACAAGGCCTTATTTGCCGTCCTATCGGCGATGTAGTAATTCTCATGCCTCCATTGGCGTCCACTGTGGAACAATTAGAGGATATGGTTCGCATCGTTGGTGAAAGTATCCAACGAGCTACCGAAGAAGAGGGGATTCTCGAAGATTTACGGCCAATTATTTTGTAAAAATTTAGGATCAAGCATTTTATAAAGGTTTGGTGTAATAATAAAAGCTATATATGTCACGATTCTACAGACGATGTAGGCTGTCGACATATATAGCTTTTTATATTTATCTATTATGATGTTTTAGTTATGTCTTTAAACTATAGACTATACATTGTGAAAATTCGATGATATTTCTGCATATCTATGATACTATATATGTATAAAGGAGGTCATCGTATGGACATTTATGTAATTATGCAAGTTATTATTTTATTTGGTGCCATCTTCCTTGGTGTTCGCCTCGGTGGTATGGGCATCGGTTACGCTGGCGGCCTTGGGGTAGTATTGTTAAGCCTTGGTATGGGTATGTTCCCTGGACAGATTCCGTGGGATGTAATTCTCATCATCATGTCTGCTATCGCTGCCATCTGTGCCTTACAGTTAGCCGGAGGTCTTGATTATTTGGTGCGTATTGCGGAAAATATTTTGCGGAAAAACCCTAAACACATCAACTATTTAGCACCAACAGTAACGTATTTCTTAACTCTGTTGGCTGGTACTGGTCATACAGCATTTTCTATGATTCCGGTAATCGTAGAGGTGGCGAAAAGTGAAAACATTAAGCCATCTGTACCATTATCCATCGCCGTTGTAGCGAGCCAAATCGCTATTACAGCGAGCCCAGTATCTGCAGCAGTTGTTGCAATGAGTGGTTTCCTTGAACCATTTGGTGTAAACTATCCAACATTACTCGCTATTTGTATTTCTACAACATTCGTAGCAGTTATGATTACTGCCTTTATTATGTCTACATTTGCGAATAATGATTTGTCTTCTGATCCAGTATACCAAGAACGTTTGGCAGCAGGTCACGTGGCACCACCTCGTGAAAAAAATGCTGATTTCCACTTGAAACCAGGTGCGAAAACTTCTGTATTGATTTTCTTGATTGGTATTATTTGTATCGTATTCTATGCAACTGCCATCTCTAAGAACATTGGTCTTATTAAACCAGTTATCTTCGGTCGAAATGATGCCATCGTTGGATTCATGATGATTATTGCGGCTGCTATTACATTCTTCTGTAAGATTGATACAGCACAACTTGTTAATACAAGCACATTTAAATCCGGTTTATCCGCATGTGTCTGCGTATTGGGCGTGGCATGGTTAGGTGATACTTTCGTAAAAGGTCATATCCCTGAAATCAAAGCTCTTGCTTCTAGCATGGTAACGGCATATCCGTTCTTGTTAGCCGTAGCATTCTTCTTTGCAAGTACATTGTTGTACAGCCAAGCGGCAACTACACAAGCGTTGGTACCAGCTGTAATTTTAGCTCTCGGTATTACACCAGAGAACCCAGGATCCGTATATATTATTATCGCATCCTTCGCAGCTGTATCTGCACTCTTCGTATTGCCTACATACCCAACACTTTTGGGGGCTGTACAAATGGATGATACCGGCTCTACACGAATCGGTAAACTCGTATTTAACCATCCGTTCTTCATCCCTGGCGTACTATCTATTGCTATCGCAGTAGCACTTGGCTTTGTAGTAGCTCCATTGATGCTGTAGTTGGTAAAAGCTAAATAAGGCTAATTCAAACGTATTCAAATAAGAAAAGGACGTAACTTTCAAAAGTTACGTCCTTTTTGTTTGATTTATTTAGAGAGTTTTTATTAATCTTTATTCTTACAATCCTTACATGTTCCTGCTATTTCCAAATGATGCTCCGTCACTGTAAAGCCTGCATCAATTAATTCCTGTGGCATTTCTACAACAGGGCATGTGTGCAGAGGTATCATGGCTCCACATTTTGTACACACTGCATAGTGGCGGTGTGTATGCGGTGTAATTTCATAATATGCCATATCGCTACCCATGAGTGTTGTACGGGTAACGATTTCCTTTGTTTCTAACAGCTCAAGAGTGCGGTAAATAGTAGACATCCATGTAGTGCTACCATCGCCTAATCGCTCTGCGATTTCCATAGCCGTAATAGGTTTATCTGTAGTTGTTAATACGGACCAAATTGCTTCGCGCTGTTTGGTTTTTTTTATGCCTTCAGGCCAACTTGTTGTATTCATAACGCTCTTTCGATTCTGTTTTCATACTAATATGCTATACACTTATATAGGTAACTAATAGTGCTGCTAATTGAATATCTAGGTACATATTGATTATTATTGGGGGTTATCTACTAAATTGCATACGACGTAGGATTGTACGGATGTTTTTAATGATTAATACTACTAGGAGAATTGCCACCGATGTAAGAGACACAAACCCACCTGGTGCTACATTGAGATAGTAGGATCCAAATAGGCCAATAACCATGGCTAGTAAACTAAATCCAATAGAACAGAGTAATGTTGTTCTAAATCCTTTTTCCAACTGCAATGCCGATGCTACCGGTAAGGCAATCATAGCACTTAATACGAGGACACCGACAATCTTAATAGAAATAGATACGGCAGCAGCCATTAAGATAGCAAAAATATAGTTAATAAAGTCTACTTTAACACCTGCTACGCGGGCCGCCTCTTCATCATAAGCGATGTAAAGGAGTGAATTGTACAAGAAATACAATGTAAGAACAGATAAAACTGTTAGCACTGCAATACTAATCATATCCGTAGCGTTCACAGTTAAGATACTGCCAAAGAAGAATACATTGGCATTAGCTTTTAATTTACCTGAACTAATAAGAGTAATAGCTGTACCGATGCTAAGAGATAAAATAATAGTAAGAATCAAATCGAGATGGTGAGAGAAGTATTTCCGCAAGAACTCTATAAGAGCACCGCAAATAGCAGTAAAGATAAATGCTCCTAAGATAGGATTCGTATTTGTTAATAAGCCTAATGTAATACCTGCTAGAGATGCATGGCTCATGGTATCACCAATCATACTAGAACGGCGTAGTACCATAAAGATACCGATACAGGGGCACAAGAGGGAAATGCAGATGGCTACAAAGAAGGCGTTTTGCATAAAATCATAACTAAACATGGCGCACCTCCTCAATTATAGTATCATTTGCCTGAGCCTGAGCCTGAGCCTGAGCCTGAGCCTGAGCCTGAGTTGTTACATCTGTGAAGCAAGCACAGCTTTCGTGATCCATAGGGTTGCGTCCTGTGCTGTGCATAATTTCACAAGCGTATTGTTCAGGGGAGCAAAGATGACCTTGGCCATTTGCGATATGGTAAATATTAGTTGAATTGGCTAAGGCCATTTCAAGGTTATGTTCCACCGAGATAATCGTAATGTGATGAACCTGATTTAATTCACAAAGGAGTGTGTAAATGCCTTCTTGGCTTTTACGGTCGATACCAGTAGATGGTTCATCAAGGATGATGAGGTCAGGACTACCGATGAGGGCGCGAGCGATAGATACGCGCTGTGCTTGCCCTCCAGATAATTTACTGATTAGACGGTCTTTGAACTCCGTCATATTGGTGAGTTCTAAGACACGATCTACTTCATGTTTATCTTTAATTTTTAATAGCTTACGGTAGGAATCAAGTATTTCTTTTACCGTAATAGGGAAGCCTGCATGAGAGAAATCATTCTTTTGAGATACGTAGCGAATGTTGTTTGTATCTCGCTTGATAGAGCCTTTCACAGGTTTCAGGAACCCTAAGATGAGACGTAGAAGGGTACTTTTACCAGACCCATTGTCCCCAACGATGGATATATAATCACCACTGTGAATATGTAAGTTAAGGTCATTCAACACATAAGGTGGCTGACCTTGATAGGAAAAATAAAGATGTTCAATAGATAACATATAAAAACCACTTTTCTAATTGACAAAATCTTGAGTAAGTTTATACTATAACTATATTACAAATGCAACTGAGTCGCAACTGCAATTAAAGAATACTATATATACTATAATAGCATGAGCACTCAGGATTTAAAAAAAGGAGGCCTACTATGGTCAAGAAACTGGTATTGTTAGTAGTTGGCGTGCTGATGGCTGCTCTATTTGCAGGCTGTGGTAATGATGCGCCAAAGGAACAAGCAGGTAAGAAAATCCAAGTGGTAACAAGTTTTAATGCTATGTCTGAATTTGCGAAGGCTATCGGTGGAGATAAGGTAGAGGTATCTACGATTATTCCAGATGGTACGGAACCACATGACTTTGAATTAAAACCAGAGAATATGAAACAATTAGCATCAGCGCAAGTATTTGTTTATAACGGACTCGGCA
>CATWLR010000097.1:0-4801 GCA_958351665.1 Veillonella infantium
GCACTGATGATTGTTTTCAAACCGAACATGCTAAGACCAAATGCTGCTACGGAGAAGATTACTACATATAATTTATAGCTAATCTTCGGTGTCAACTTATGGAAGTATGTACCACAAGAAGTAATTAAACCGATACTTGTAGACAAACAAGCCAAGAGAACGATAATAGCCAGAATTATTTGTCCAAAATCACCAAATAAATAGTTAGCACTTGTAGAAAGGACAGGCGCCCCTGTATCGAATAGACCAAAACGTTCAACACTAGTAGCACCAATGTTAGCGATAAATACATACACAATACCGAGAAGACCTACGGCAATAGCACCAACTTCCATCACGGTTTTAGTAATTACTTCATGATTTGTAGCGCCACTAAGTCGAACAAAGTCGATAACAAGAATAGCAAATACTACAGAAGCTAACGCATCCATTGTATTATAGCCATCTAAGAATCCTTGTAACACAGCAGTAGGTGCATCTCCATACGCTGGTTGTGGCAATGGATAACCACCAATTGGCGTAATAAAGGATTTAACAATAAGTAACAAGATAACTAATAATAAAGCTGGAGTTAAAATGTTACCAATGCGATTTACAAGCTTGTGAGGGCTAATGGATAACCATAAAGATACACCAAAGAATATGGCGAGGAATATGGGTTCCATATTCATATGCAAGCCTTCAGCAAATGGCTTGATGGCGATTTCATAAGCCACTGTACCAGTACGCGGTGTGGCAAACATAGGCCCAATACTCAAGTAAAGTGCGATAGTGTATATTAAGCCATAAATTGGATGAACACGACTCGCTAACTCTTCAACATCTTTACAAGAGGAGTAGCCCATAGCTACAACACCTAATAGTGGAAGGCCTACACCGGTTAATACAAAGCCGAACAAAGCCCAACCCACATTATCACCAGCATGTTGACCTAAGGCCGCTGGGAAGATCAAGTTCCCTGCCCCAAAGAATAGGGCGAATAACATCATGCCTATAGCCCAATAGGCACGGGCAGATAATTTTTCATTACCATTCATAAACGTAACCCCCTTCAGGTTATATATAGAAATAATATTACTATTATAATCCTAATGAGGATATGTATGCAATAAAAATATCCTTGTTATGATATATTAGCATAACGTTATTCCTATAAGTAAAGGAAATTAAACATCCGCCTTTTTGATGTGAACTTGCACATCGTAGAATGTACTACCCCAACCTTGATCAGTAGGTCTGTCTGCTGTAAGTACATTAATACCTACATTAGGATCACTAGATTGTGATTGCCACCATACGCCAAGGGTTACCAATGTACCTCGTTGTACCTCTTCATCGTAGTAACTTTTAATTCTTACACTACCACGTTGATTATAGATTTCCACTTCGTCGCCATCATTAATGTTATATACTTTTGCATCTTTAGGATTTATGCGTAGTTTCATCAATTCAGGATCATCAAATTCTAACTCACAGAAGCTAGAATCTAAAATGCGAATATCATTGCCGATAACAAGCCAGAATGGTGCACTATCTCCATAAGGCGGTAAATAACGAATTAGTGGCTCCACATCATGTGGATTATATAACTCAATCTTTCCAGACGGCGTTTTGAAATCCATTTTATAATTTTCAGGCAACGTCATCTCTATAGGTTCACCTTGGAGAATTAAATTTTGATCATCCTTAGAAATACGGTGCGACGCACTTACAATTTGGTCTATTAACTCTCGTTCACTATGCTTAAAGAATTCATCTGTAAGTCCCATACGTTTAGCTAATTCAGAAATCACTTGCCAGTTAGAGCGGGATTCGCCAATAGGATCGATTAATTTATAACCCGTTCCAATTGTATAGTGCCCATAGGAGTTATATATATCGTCATGTTCTACTGATGTTGTGGCGGGCAATACAATATCGGCGTATTTACATGTGTCGGTAAAGAAGCGTTCGTGAACAACCGTAAATAAATCATCTCTCATCAAGCCTTTTCGCACTACATTTTGATCAGGTGCTGTTATAGCCGGATTACTAGAGAATACATAAAGACTATGCACAGCTGTACCTGATGGGTTTGTAAGCATTTCACCTAGTTTAATCATAGGCATCAATCGCTTTGCTGGTGCATCCACATGAGCCTGTTGCATCACTTCTTTGCCCACAAACTTACTACCACTAGCACTCGATAATAAGCCACCGCCTAAATATTGCCAAGCTCCAACTACAGCAGGTAATGCATTAATAGCACGACAGTTCATAGCACCATTCCCATAGCGTGATAACCCACTGCCAAGACGTATAAATGGAGCCTTAGCTTTAGCATAGGCATGGGCAAACTCAATCATACGTTCTACGGAAACGCCACAAAGTTCAGATGCTTTTTCCGGTGTAAAATCAAGCAACACATCGTTTACGAGTTCATCATAACCTTGTACATGTTTCTTAATAAAATCTATATCTGCTAAACCGTCTCGATGAATAATATGAAGCATACCTAGCGCTAAGGCGCCATCACTACCAGGTTTTACGTAAATATGTTCATGAGCTTGATTAAAAGTATAGGTTTTATGAGTATCAATAATCCAAACTCGAGCGCCATTCTTTTTTGCTATGTTTACATCATGTAAGATATGAACATCGGTAGCAGTGGCATTAATGCCCCATAAAATAATTAAATCACTATGTTGTGCCTCTTGTGGCTTAATAGCTAAGGTGTCACCGTAAACTGAGCAGAAACCTGCTTTCTTAGCAGGAGAGCAAATACCACGGTCCTGGTCCGTAGCACCAATACGGCGGAAAAAGTAATCTGCTGCTGGGCTTTGAATCACACCCATCGTACCTGCATAGGAGTAGCGCAAAATACTTTCACTGCCATGAGTACTAATAGTTTCTTTAAAATTATTAACAATGGTATCTAATGCCTCATCCCAACTGATACGTATATATTGGTCTTCACCGATTCCTTTTTTACCAATCCGTTTCATTGGGTACTGTAAACGCAATGGAGAATGAACCACTTGTTCGTAATGCGCCATTTTAGGGCATAATGTACCTCTTGTAAAAGCATGATCTCTATTACCACGAACAGATACTACTCTATTGTTCTCTACCGATACGATTAGACCACATGCATCTGGGCAATCATAAGGACATACTGATTTGTATTCTTTCAAAATAAGCACCTCGCTTATAAATTATATAAACTATAGGATGTATATTTATATTATATTATAGCATCATCTGTATAAGTGTAACTTTTAACACATTTTCTATCTTCACAAAGATTAAAATCATTGCATATCATGCATATCAATACATTCAGTTATCACAATACGTTGCTATACATATCAAAAATTTTTATATATGTTATTGAACATTTCAAGTTTTATCGATGTTTATCCATTCTCATTCTTGCTCAAAGCCTAAACAGATATACTAATAAGCTCTATAAAAATACTGAAAATCTATAAAAAAATCATGCAATCATAACTAAAAGTCATAACCATATAGTTTTAGGTATAATCGGACGTTTCAGTAATCGACCTCGGAATATGTGACAAACATCACCGGTACGTATGCGTATTTAGTAATGTGTTTCAGACTGTAAGACTATTCAATCTCACTTCTTTCTGTGCTATACTGACATTGTCATTTGAGAGGATATAGAGCTCACCAGATATCATTTAAATTTCATGATATTTTAGAGTGACGTTACTATATCAGGTACATATTTTCTGAAAAGAGGTTTTAACGATGGCAGACGCAAAAAACACTGTGTTATTCCCTTATGAAACATTGAAAAAATTAAGCATGGACGCTTTCCAAAAATTCGGTTTCTCCGAAAAAGAAGCTGACATCATCCAAGACGTACTTTTGACTTCCGACTTGTTCGGTATTCAAAGCCATGGTATGCAACGTATGGTTCGTTACCACAAAGGTATCACTAATGGCTTGATCAAAATCGACGCAAAACCTGAAATCGTAAAAGAAACTCCAATTTCCGCAGTTATCGACGGTCATGATGGTATGGGTCAATTATTAGGCCACAAAGCAATGGAAATGGCTATCGAAAAAGCTAAAAAATCCGGTGTTGGTATCGTATCCGTACGTAACTCCAACCACTATGGTATCGCTGGTTACTATGCTAAAATGGCATCCGACCAAGGCTTAATCGGTTTCTCTTGTACAAACTCCGAAGCAATCATGGTTCCTGTATATGCTCGTAAAGCTATGCTTGGTTCCAACCCTATCGCTTGGACTGTACCAGCTGATCCTGTTGACTTCTTCTTCGATTGCTCCACTACAGTAGTAACTCGTGGTAAACTTGAAATGTACAACAAAATGGGTAAAGCTACTCCAGATGGTTGGGCTGTTAATAAAGACGGCGTTCCTTCCACTGATGCAGCTGAAGTATTGGGCAACATCTCCCGTCATGAAGGCGGCGGTATCCTTCCTTTAGGTGGTGCTACAGAAGTTCTTGGCGGCCACAAAGGTTATGGTAACGGCATGATTGCTGAATTATTCTCCTCCATCTTGTCTCAAGGCGGTACTTCCAACAAATGTATGGTTGGCGGTAAATCCAATATCTGCCACGGCTTCATGGCTATCAACCCTGAATTCTTCGGTGACCCAGCTGAAATCAAAAAACACTTCTCCCAATTCTTACAAGAATTACGTGAAGCTCCTAAAGCACAAGGTCAAGACCGTATCTACACTCATGGCGAAAAAGAACATGAATCTGTTGCTAAAGTTAAAGCTGAAGGCATCCCTGTACTTAACGGTACAATGCTTGAAGTTCAAG
>CATWLR010000098.1:0-4787 GCA_958351665.1 Veillonella infantium
CGACCGTTCTGCAACGGGTCAAACCTTATATATTGAGCCGATGCGCTTGGTGAATCTAAATAATGAATTACAAGAGGCTTTGATTGGTGAAGAGCAAGAGGTATTGCGTATTTACCGTGAATTATCAGCCCTTGTAAAACAACATAGTAATGATTTGATGGATGCTTGTGAAAAGGTATCCCACATCGAATTTGTATATGGTAAGGCGAGCCTTGCTATTTCTTATAAGGGTGTACCGGCCATCTTGAGTACTGATAGAACTGTCAATCTCATGAGAGCTCGTCATCCATTAATCCCACCGAATGTGGTAGTGCCTACAAATATTCAATTAGGTACATCGTATCGTATTTTATTGATTACTGGTTCTAATACAGGTGGTAAAACAGTATCCCTTAAAACATTAGGGTTATTGAGTTTAATGAACCAATGTGGTCTATTTATTCCTGCAGACCACGGCTCAATGTTGCCTATATTCCAAAATATCTTTGCCGATATTGGGGATGAACAAAGTATTGAGGCTAGCCTTAGTACGTTCTCTGCTCATATGACACAAGTTATTTCCATTATTAAACATTGTGGCCCAAATGACTTGGTATTGCTGGATGAGCTTGGATCTGGTACAGATCCAGAAGAAGGTAGTGCTTTAGCTGTATCTATCCTTGAATTCTTCCGTAAAAAAGGTGCCCTTATGATGGTAAGTACCCATTATAATGAGCTTAAAAACTATGCATACCATACAGAAGGAATCGAAAACGGCCATGTAGAGTTTGATGAGCGTACCTTAAAACCAACATATCGACTTCATATCGGTGTAGCTGGTAGTAGCCATGCATTGAGTATTGCGGCCCGCTTAGGTTTGCCAAAAGATATCGTAACGCGCGCTGCAGAGTATAAATCTCAATTTGGTAGCCATGAAATGGAAGAAGTTCTTTCAGATTTGAATGAGCAACTTCGTAAGGCATCTGAACGGGAAAGAGCCTTAAAGAAAGAGCTTGATGAAACACGTCGCATGCGTGGTCAATTAGAGAAGGAAAAGAAACAGTTTAACGAAAAGCGTAAACAAATCTTAGCCAAAGCTCAAGCTGATGCAGAATCTATGAAACGTAGCTTACGCGTCGAAGGGGAAGCGATTATCAAGCAATTGAAAGCACAATTCTCTGAAACAAATAAGGATAAGCGTCAATCTGCTATTAATGCTGCACGTAAGGGTATCTCTAATGTACATATACCAGAATCTCCAGTAGATGATGACCGTAAATCTTTGACTGCAGATGCTATTAAGGTAGGCCAAGCAGTATATGTTACATCTTTGCGCTCATTAGGTACCGTATTAGCTATCAATGGCAATCGTGTGAATGTAGATATTAATGGACTAACAGCTACTGTAAAGGTTAGCGAATTACAATCTACTACACGTGAAGAAGGAAATAAGCTTGCACGGGAACAAAAAGCAGCTATGCCTAAGACTAGAAAACGTATGGGTGGCTCTGCCGTACAACGCCAAAAAGAGGTTCGTACTGAAATCAATATTCTTGGCCAAACGGTAGATGAAGCGACAGTTTCCGTTGGTAGATTTATTGATCAAGCTTTACTTGGTGGTGTTAATCAAGTGCGCATTATTCACGGTAAGGGGACTGGCGCATTACGAGAAGGTGTACATCAATATTTGCGTACCTTACCGCATGTAGCTCATTTTGAAACGGCAGGCTATGATGAAGGTGGTGCAGGAGCTACCAATGTAGTTCTGAAATAAAGCTACACAATAGTGATATAGTTATATATAATACAGTAAATTATTATCGTATATCGAATTGCTTATGGGGTATAGCCATAAACATATATATAAATAGAAAAGGTAGTAAGTTCTTTGAACTTACTACTTTTTTTACATAAAAAAGGAGCGGAACACATGTTCCACTCCTTTAGCGTATGAGATTAACGATCTTTTTTACTAGACTTTTTACTTTTCGATGAATTAGATTTTGATTCAGTTGCATCATCTTTTGAGCCACTGTCATCTTTTACAGCTTCATCTTTTGACTTGTCTTTATCATCTTTTTTATCTGCTTTTTCGTCCTTAGCAGCTTCTTTTTTAGGCTGCGCTTTTACAGGGTTATAATAACCTTCAGAGACAGCTGATTGAGCACTAGCAGGAACGGAGAAGTCAGAAGCAGGAGTATTGGCAAGAGCATTTGCCATAAATTGTCTCCACATCACTGCTGGAGTAGAACCACCAGTAATACCTAATGTTTCTGAACCATAGTCATCACCAATCCAAACAGCAGCAACTAAATCAGGTGTATAACCAACGAACCAAGCATCTTTTTCATCATCCGTTGTACCTGTTTTACCGGCTGCAGGTCTACCAATAGCTGCGTTACCACCAGTACCACCAGTAATTACGGATTCTAGCATATCTGTTATTATTGCAGCATCTTTTTCTTCAATGACACGTTTTTCTTGGATGGAATTTTCTTCCACAACTTGTCCATTACGATCTACAATTTTTATGATAGCTGTAGGCTGAACTTTGACACCACCATTGGCAAGTACACCATAGGCTTCTGTCATTTCTAATGGTGAAACACCATGAGTTAAACCACCAAGAGCTGTTGATAAGTTATTATCCTCATTAGTTAAGGTAGTAATACCCATACTCTTAGCCAAATCAATAATCTTAGACATGCCGACTTCATCAGCAATTTTTACGGCCGGTACGTTACGTGAGTGTTGTAACGCATAGCGATAAGTAATATTACCCTCGAAATTTCGTTCATAGTTTTGAGGACGCCATCCATTAAAATCGACAGGGCTGTCATCAACAATTGAACCTGGTGTTTTACCAGCTTGAATAGCTGCTAAGTATACAAATGGTTTCATAGCAGAACCAGGTTGTCGTTCTGCTTGTGATGCACGGTTAAAAGAGTCATCACCTCGACCGCCGACCATAGCAACAATATAACCATTATGTGGGTTCATAGCTACAATGGCACCTTGTGGCTGATGTAAACCATTGCTATCAGTATAGTAATTAGGCAAGTTTTGCATTGCCGCCACAGCTGCATTTTGTGCATCCATATCAAGAGTAGTATAAATTTTCAAACCATCTTTATAGATTGCATCATCACCATATTTTTCAGAAACTTGTGAAATAACATAGTTAATGAAGTATGATGCATTAGACTTTTCATGAGCTTGTTCTTGTTTTGCTACTAAACCTAAATCTGCTTGACGCGCTTGATCGGCTTGCTCTTGTGTAATGTAACCGTATTTTACCATTTGTCCTAATACAACTGCTTGACGTTTTTTACTTGCTTCCAAATCATTGAATGGAGAGTAGTAGTTAGGACTTTGTGGTAAGCCTGCAATGAGTGCTGCTTGAGCTAGCGTTAATTGGCTAGCATCCTTACCAAAGTATACATGAGCTGCAGATTGTACACCGTATGCACCTTGGCCAAAGTAAATTTGGTTCATGTACATTTCAAGGATTTCATCCTTAGTATAATGTTGTTCAATTTTAAGTGCTAGCAATGCTTCAGAAATTTTACGTTTAAATGTTCTGTCTTGAGATAAGAATGCATTACGCGCTAACTGTTGAGTGATTGTAGAACCACCTTCAGATACGCCACTATGAACAAGGTTAACCCATACAGCACGCAAGATACCAACAGGGTCGATACCGTGATGGGAATAGAAGCGAGAGTCCTCAGTAGCAACAAAGGCATTTTGTAAATCCTTTGGTACATCTTTTAAGGGTACTGGTAATCTGTTCTCTGTGGAATGAACCGTTGTGATGAGATTACCGTGTACATCGTAAATTTGAGACGATGCGGAAGGACGTACATTGGATACATCTGGTAGGTTAGATAGTGTGGCACTAATGAAACCACAGCCACCTCCGGCTACGATGAGTATAAGGAGAAGGGCACAAATCCAAAATAGACGCTTTGGACTTGTTTTCTTCGGTGTAGAGCCGCTACCGTTAGAACGGCGGCTGCTTCTCGCATTTGAGTTATTACTCATAGAGTCACCTCTTTTTTCTTTTGTTAGTAAATATAACGTAAATTCTATTACGCAGTTATAAATATTATATCATAAATGGCTTAAAACCAATACTATATATGTAATTGTGAAAGTTTTTAGATAATGGTATACTAAAACAATAGTATTTCGAGGAGGATTATCATGGTTTGTGCTCAAGAACAAGTGCGCCAAATTAAACACGGCGTAGCAGATTTAATTAACGAACAAGATCTTGTAAAGAAAATAGAAAAATCCATTAAGGAAAATAAACCACTAGTTGTTAAACTAGGTTTAGACCCAACAGCTCCAGATATTCATTTGGGTCATACAGTACCACTTCGCAAACTACGTTTGTTCCAAGAATTTGGTCATCAAGTAGTGATCGTTATCGGTGGTTTCACAGCACGTATTGGTGATCCTACTGGTAAAAGTGTAACTCGTCCACCACTTACAAAAGAAGAAGTATTGAAAAATGCTGAAACTTATAAAACACAAATCTTCAAAGTATTGGATCCTGAAAAAACTATCGTTCGTGACAACAGTGAATGGCTTGAAAGCATGAATTTTGCCGATGTGCTTCGCTTGGCAAGTTCTTACACTGTAGCACGTATGATGGAACGTGATGATTTCAATAAACGTTTCAAAGAAGGCCGTGCAATCGGTGTTCATGAATTTATGTATCCATTGATGCAAGGTCAAGATTCCGTTGCTTTACATGCTGATGTTGAATTTGGTGGTACAGACCAAACTTTCAACTTGTTAAT
>CATWLR010000099.1:0-4780 GCA_958351665.1 Veillonella infantium
CCATTTGGTCATGTATGTGAATATGCGTTTAGTGATATGGTTGGTCACTTTAATCATAATGAGCAAAGCTTGCGTATGGTTGAAGTCTTAGAAAAGCATGGTGACAATCAAGGTCTTAATTTAACCACTGCTGTACGTGATGGCATCGTAGGTCATACAGGGGCACATATCCCTGTCACTTTGGAAGGTCAAATTATTCGTATTGTAGACCGCATTGCCTATTTGTGCCACGATTTTGACGATGCACAGCGCGCTGGTATGTTGACGGCTGAGGAATTACCTTTTGAAGTGCGTGAACACTTTGGAATGACTCCTTCTAGTATGATTACCGCTATGGTTGAAGATATGGTGCGAGAGTCTTTAGATAAACCTGTTATTTCTATGTCTAGTGATATAGAGATGACCATGAATCTATTCCGTCAATTTATGTTTAAAAATGTTTATTTGGCGCCGGCTTTAATTCCAGATCGAAATAAGGCATCTCATGTGGTGAAAAACTTATTTACTCACTTTATGGAGCATCCTGACGATATGGAGTGTTGTGAAAGTACAAGAGAGTTTTATTCTACCCGTGATGTGGTGGATTATGTAGCAGGCTTAACTGATCAATATGCTATTAAGCTATTTAAACAGTATTACATTCCAAATATTACATTGTAACTTTTAGTAATAGGTACATAGATAACAAAAAAAGCAGTTAGTTCATTTGAACTAACTGCTTTTTTTGGGGCTCTAGAACCCCAAAGAGTACATGTACTTTTTATTTTACGCGCGTGTAATTTTATTAGAACGAAGGCAGCGAGTGCATACGTTTACTTTTTTAGTAGCACCGTCTACAACCGCCCGTACTCTTTGAATGTTCGGTTTCCAAGTTTTTCTTGTGCGAATGTGAGAGTGACTCACGTTCATACCGCTAGATGTGGATTTGCCACATACTTCGCAAAGGTTTGCCATAGTTTCCACCTCCAAGCTTAATCTATAACATAACAAAAGTATATTATCATAAAGAGTAGGTTAAAGCAAGTGTTTTTGTCGTACATATTGCTCTTTTTATGAAATATACTACAATATAAGGTATACTATATATCATATTCTATGATATGAGTGGGCTTTTACACAAGGATATACAGAAATTGGATATATCTCATGTGTTTATCGTATATTTAAAGGAGTTTCTATGGATGAACGGTTGACGACCATAAAGGGGATAGGTCCTGGTCGAGAGAAACAATTACATAAGTTGGGAATTACCAATATAACATCCTTGTTAACGTATTTTCCAAGAACCTATGAAGACCGCCGTACGATTTATAGAATTGGTGATTTAAAGTCTGGCATGACTGGTGGAGTAGTAGGTAATGTTATAGCAGTTCAAGAGAAACGTCCTCGCCCTCGATTGTCTATTTTAGAAGTAGTCATTGCAGATGGTACAGGGCCTTTAAAGATTGTCTTATTTAACCAAGGGTATAAGAAGAACTTTTACAAAAAGGGGCAGCGTCTATATGCGTATGGTAAAGCAGAGTTCCAATATGGGTCTATGCAAATGAATACGCCTCAAATGGAAAATTTAGGAGATGGCATGGAGCCTGATCGTGGTATCGTTCCCATTTATGCTCTTGCAGATGGGGTATCTCAGTTTGTGGTGCGCTCATCAGTACGTAATTGGTTTGCAGCTAATCATGAGTTGCCAGAGATTTTGCCTGCTGAAGTTCGTGAAGCACATCAATATATGACTCGTTATGATGCATTTAAAATGATGCATTTCCCAGAGTCTTCAGAGCGATATGAAGAGGCGCGTCATCAACTAGCTTATGAGGAGTTATTTGTCATGCAATCTGGATTGGCATTGTTACGAAATAAAGAACAATGTCATAAAGGTCCTAAGATGGGTCCCAATGGAGACTTAATGGCTCAGTGTATAGAAAATTTACCGTTCTCCTTAACAGGGGATCAACAGCGTGCATTAGAGGACATTCGTATCGATATGGAAGATGAACGGCCTATGCAGCGGTTGTTACAAGGTGATGTAGGTTCCGGTAAAACGGTTGTAGCTACGTTAAGTTTGTTGAAAGCCATCGAGAATGGATACCAAGGGGCATTAATGGCTCCTACTGAGATATTGGCTGCCCAGCACTATGAAGGTATAACAGAGGTGTGCTGTAATTTAGGTATTACCATTGAATTATTAACGGGCTCCACTACAAAAAAAGAAAAAGAACGTATCTATGAAGGTTTAGCAGATGGATCAATAAATATGATTATCGGTACTCATGCGCTCATTCAAGAGGGCGTAAACTTCCATAATTTAGGCCTTGTTATCATTGATGAACAACATCGCTTCGGTGTGGAGCAGCGTGCACGACTGCAACAAAAGGGGACATATCCTCATGTGCTCATCATGACAGCTACACCAATTCCAAGAACCATGACATTATCTGTGTATGGTGATTTAGCAGTATCCTTAATCAAAGAAATGCCACCGGGACGCAAACCTGTCAAAACCTATGTTGTAGATAGTTCGTATAAGGATCGATTAAGAACATTCTTTGGTAAGGAGATGGCAGAAGGTCGTCAAGTTTATGTAGTATGCCCACTTGTTGAAGAATCTGAGAAATTAGACTTGCAAGCTGCTGAAGAATTGTATCTGGAGTTAAAAGAGTACTTTTACAAGGCCTATGAAGTTGGTCTTGTACACGGGCGCATGAAACCAAGTGAAAAGGATGAAGTGATGAATGCTTTCCATAGGGGTGAGATTTCATTGCTCGTTTCTACTACCGTTATCGAGGTTGGAGTTAATGTGCCAAATGCGACGATTATGTGTATTGAAGGGGCAGAACGTTTTGGCCTATCTCAATTGCATCAGTTACGTGGCCGTGTAGGTCGTGGATCTCATCAATCTTATTGCATTCTTGTAAGTGATTCTAAAAATGATGTGAGCCAAGAGCGATTAAAATTGATGGAACAGACTCAGGATGGCTTTGAACTAGCAGAGCAAGATTTACTACTTCGCGGTTCTGGACAATTATTTGGCTTAGCTCAATCAGGATTACCTGATTTACGTGTTGCTAATATTATTAAAGATATTGAAATATTGATACAGGCTCGCAAGGATGTACTAGAGTTTGCAAGTCAATATGGAATGGAAACACTTGAATCTGTAATGAAAGAAGAATTAGAAAAAAGATTTGGTGAAAAATTTCTTAGAATATTGTATAATTAAGAGGTAGGAATAATAAGTACATAAGTAGCGATAATATTAGATTTTATCTGGGTTTTTCCCTTGTGTATCTGTTCCTCATACCGTATAATAGAACAAACAAATTTATTTCATTTTTCATCTATGGAGGTCAATATGCCACTTATTCATGTAGAGCTCGTTGAAGGGCGCACAAAAGAACAAAAAAAACAATTAGGTGAAGCTATCACTAAAGCTGCGGTTGATATCGTTAATGTACCTGCTGACGCAGTAAAGATTATCTTCGTAGATATGAAAAAAGATGATTATATGGAAGGCGGCATTTTGCGGTCTGAACGCTAAGCTACGACTGACCGCCTAGTCCAGATGGACTAGGCGGGTCGTAGTTTTGTTTTATTATACGGAAAGGAATTAAATATGAGAGACGATAAATTCGGTATGCGTGGACTAACTTTTGATGATGTTTTATTAGTACCAGCGGCTTCTGATGTGCTACCACATCAAGTAGAGTTAAAAACTCAATTAACTCGTGACATTACATTAAATATCCCTATGATTAGTTCTGGGATGGATACAGTTACTGAATCCCGTATGGCTATTGCTATGGCTCGTGAAGGAGGTCTTGGCGTTATCCACAAAAATATGTCTATTGAAGAGCAAGCTCATGAAGTTGACAAGGTAAAACGCTCTGAACATGGTGTTATCGTTGATCCTATTTTCTTAAGCCCTCAAAATTTACTATCTGATGCAGCAGAAATTATGGAAAAATATAAAATTTCTGGTGTACCTATCACAGAACATGGTAAACTAGTAGGGATCATTACAAATCGCGATATGCGTTTTGAAACTGATTTAACTCGCCAAATCGGAGACTGCATGACAAAGGATTCCCTTGTTACTGCACCAGAAGGTACCTCTCTTGAAGAGGCAAAAGCAATTTTAAGTGAACATCGTATTGAAAAATTACCTCTCGTAGATGGCGATGGAAACTTAAAAGGCTTAATTACTATAAAAGATATTGAAAAAGCGACAAAATATCCAAATTCAGCTAAAGATAGTAGTGGCCGCCTATTAGTTGGTGCTGCTGTTGGTGTGTCTAAAGATTTATATGATCGTCTTGATGCACTTGTATCTGCAAAGGCTGATGTAATCATTGTAGATACAGCACATGGGCATTCTGCAGGTGTACTACGTACATTGAAAGAAATTAAACAAGCTTATCCTCATATTCCTGTTATTGCAGGCAATGTTGCTACTGCAGCTGGTACAGAGGCTCTTATTGAAGCTGGTGCCGATGCTGTTAAGGTTGGTATTGGACCTGGTTCTATTTGTACAACTCGCGTTATTGCAGGTATTGGAGTACCTCAAATTACTGCTGTTTACGAGTCTGCTCAAGTAGGTCGTCGTTATGGTATTCCTATCATTGCTGATGGAGGCATTAAATATTCTGGCGATATTGCTAAGGCTATTGCTGCTGGTGCTAATGTAGTCATGATGGGGAATATTTTAGCTGGTACTGATGAAAGTCCAGGAGAAACAGTGATTTACCAAGGTCGTTCCTATAAAGTATACCGTGGTATGGGT
>CATWLR010000100.1:0-4645 GCA_958351665.1 Veillonella infantium
TTTCCAATGGCTTTTGCACTGTATCAATGCTTTTTGGCATTTGAAATAAACGACTTTTAATGGCTACCGTTACTTCCATGCCAGAATAATAATCATCAACAATAGGAATAAAAATAGGTGCTTCACTAAGACCACATACATGCTGTACTTCAGGCAAGTGCTTATGTTGTTGACTAAGACCATATTGACGCGGTGCATAGAGAAAATAATCCTTCGGTTCACTTTCATATTGGCCAATCATCTTTTTACCACCACCGCTATAGCCTGTTAAGGATGTGATAGTGAAAGGATACTCTGTTGGTACAAGACCAGCTTTTACAAGAGGTGCAATACAAGCAATCATTCCACTCGCATGACAACCAGGGTTAGCAATATGTTTTTTAGTAGCGATAGCTGTTTTATAATCCGCACCGAGCTCTGGGAAGCCATAAGCCCAATCAGCAGCCGTTCTAAAGGCAGTCGATGTATCAATTACTTTACAAGGTAATTCACCGATAGCGGCCATAATTTCTTTAGATGCCGCATCAGGCAAGCAGAGAAATACAATATCGGCCTCTTTAGCTACCTCTTTAATAGCCTCTACATTTTTACGATCCTCATCAGCTGTAGCTAATAGCTCTATATCTTTTCTATCGGATAACCGTTCATGAATTCTTAAACCTGTTGTGCCTTCATGACCGACAATAAATACTTTATAGGGTGTCATAGTAAACCTCAATTCTCACCTATTGGTGACTCACACCTATTTATACAGCTCTCAGTTATTACTTTCAGCGATTATAAATAGGAGACAAACTATACCATACATCACCTTCTAGGGAGATGAAATTATTTCAATGGATAGTCACTAAATGTAGCAACCATAACGGCCTTAATCGTATGGAGACGATTTTCGGCTTCTTGGAATGCTAAGGAATTTGGACCTTCAAATACCTCTTCCGTTACCTCAATACCATTCATGCCGAACCGTTCAAAGATATCTTTACCTACTTGAGTTTCCGTATTGTGGAATGCTGGCAAGCAGTGACAGAATTTGGTATTTGGATTACCTGTTAATGCCATCATTTCAGCGTTAACTTGGAATGGTTTAAACGTATTGATACGTTCTTCCCACATATCGTATGTATCACCCATAGTTACCCATACACCTGTATAGATTACATCTAAGCCTTTAACACCTTCAGCTACGTTATCTGTACATGTAATGGTAGCACCTGTTTCTTTTGCCACTTTCAAACATTCTTCATAGAATGGACCGGCTGGCCAGTATTGTTTAGGACCGATAAGTCTAAAGTCCATACCCATTTTAGCGGCACCACTCATTAATGCATTACACATATTAGATTGACCATGTCCTACATAAGCATAGGAGATTTCATTCAATGGTTTATCAATATTTTCTTGAAGCGTCAAAAAATTCGCTAATGTTTGTGTAGGATGATCCATATCGGTAAGGCCATTCCAAACCGGTACGCCAGAATAATCAGCTAATGTATCTACATCCTCTTGATCAAAACCTCTAAACTCGATAGCATCATACATAGATCCTAGAACACGGGCTGTATCCTTTAAGGATTCTTTTTTATTCATTTGGGAACCTGTAGGGCCAAGATATGTTGTATGAGCACCTTGGTCCGCAGCACCTACTTCAAAGGCACAACGTGTCCGTGTAGAGTCTTTTTCAAAAATTAATGCAAAGTTTTTACCTACTAATGTTTTGATTTCTTTGCCTGCTTTTTTATCGGCTTTTAATTTTGCTGCTAAGTCCAAGAAGTATTTAATTTCTTCTGGTGTATATTGAAGCATTGTTTTAAATGATGTATGTTGTAAACTCTTCATGATAACCTCTTATGTCAAACTACTTATTTAACTACTTTTCTTGTAAAAATTCGGCGGCAATAGCAGCCATCATTGTTATACCAGGTTCCAGGATGCTTTCATCAATGGTAAAAGCCTCATTATGCAAGGCTGGATTACCTTCAAATCCAGTACCTAACCATAGGAAAGCACCTTTTATTTTATGAAGATACGCTGAGAAATCTTCTGCAGCCATAGACGGGAATTCAGGATGAACTACCGCTTCTTTACCAAGATATTTCTCTACAATAGATGTGGCATAATCGATGGCGTCTGGATTGTTGATAGTAGCGCCATGACCACGTTTATAATCTAAGGTACTCTTTGTTTTTAATAACATATCGAGAGCTTGTAAACTTTCACCTAAGCGGCGTTCAATATAATCCCGTTTTTCAGGTGCATAGGTACGGCATGTTCCTTCAAGGTATACATCACCACAGCCTACATTGTATCGGTCACCACCATTAATAACACCGATGGTACATACTAGATTTTCCATTGGATTTGTTTCACGAGCTACAATAGATTCTACGTTTACAATCCAGTTTGCTGCAGCTACGATGGCATCCACCCCATTATGAGGCTCCGCACCGTGGGTCGATTTTCCTTTAATATGTACGAAAAAATGATCCGATGCAGCCATCAAATTACCTTTTTTAAGCCCCACAGACCCAACTGGAAGTTGTGGCCATACATGAAGTCCATAAATTTCATCTACATCATCGAGAATACCGCTATCTACAATACCTTGTGCACCTGGGAATAATGCTTCCTCTTCGGAAGGCTGGAATACGAGCTTTACGGTGCCATGCAATTGGTCTTTAATAGACTGTAAAATGGCTGCTGCACCAAGCAAAATCGCAATGTGGCTATCATGACCACAAGCATGCATAACGCCCTCATTTTCTGATGCAAATGGCAATCCAGTAGTTTCATGTATAGGTAAGGCATCTATATCAGCACGCAATGCAATGACTGGTCCAGGTTGAGCCCCTTCGATTTTACCGATAACGGCATAATCAGAAACATCATTTACAAAAGGAATACCTAATTCACCAAGAATCTTTTGAATAAATAAGGATGTATTTTTTTCTTCACCAGATAATTCTGGATGACTATGAATATGTCTACGCCATGCTACAACTTGTTCTTTATATTGTGCGGCATATTTCTTAATCAAATCTTGTAATGTGCTCATTACTCTATCTCCTTTATACACTATATGCATATTTCATACATTATTCGTGTATTTTTATAACCTATGTATGTATTATAATACTATCACTCGTTTTATTCAAGTTTTATACAAAAATTCTGTATTTTTAATTGTTATACTATGAATTAATTTTTATCATAGTCCTTAAAATTGTAATTTACATGAACTTAATTTAGCATATAAAATATCCAATAAATATATAATTATCATTTATATATTCACCTATTTAATCGATAAGTCAGATAAAACTATTTGTATAAACACACAAAAAAGACACCTTTCAAAAAAGGTGTCTTTTACTTATATTCTTGTGCTTCTATTTCTCTATAACCGACTCATCCAGCTGTGTACCATCTGGTAAGAAAGCTTTTACTATTAATTTATTCGGTGTAACAGTCATCGTCATATAGTTATTCTTATCTCGATCTGGTGCCACATATACATCTAAAGGATGTTCTTTCCACTTAGGGCGACGAGCATCTCCAGCAATACCAGTCAGGATATATAATGGCCCCGAAGCATCTCGATAAAAGTTGCGTACATGCCCTCTATTACGATAAGAATGTAAATGAGCTGACAACACTAAATCTACATTAAACTCATCAAAGATAGGCATAAACAATACGCCCTCTTCGTTGAAGCCTACATCACGACTTGCGCCTGGTCGGTCAAAGGCGTATTGGAATGGATCCCTATGCATGAGAACGACGGTCCATTTTTTAGTATTAGCTGCTAAATCTTGGCGTAGCCACTGAACCTGTACATCGTATAAATCAGGATGATGCGTATCATGATTATCTTCATGATTGCTTTCATAAAGTTGCGTATCTAATACAACATAATGAACATCACCGAAGTCATAGGAATAATAACGACGATTAAAAATTTCATTTCCATTAGGCGGTACTGCGAAGTAATTCAAATACGCGTGAGGCTCACGCATTTTCCAATCTAATGTATACATTTCATGGTTGCCTAAGGTCGTTGCTAACGGCACAGTAGCACTCAATGGTCTGATGGAATTCAACCAAGTGCGCCATTGATAGTCTTGTTCCCCATTATCTACAAGGTCCCCCATACTAATATACAGGGCTGTCCTTGGATTGCGATATGCAGAATCCTTTACAATCTGTTCCCACTGAGAATAATCCCCCGACTGAGAGTCTGGATATATGAGCACATCATAGACACTAGCGCCAGCCGTTTCCAGGGAGTACCAATCACTACGGCGATCACTGCCATAACCAACGCGATATTCATATTTAGTATTAGGTGTTAAACCTGTCAAAGTGCCCTCATGAATATAGGTGGTACTGCCGTCATCGGTAAAAGCTTTATCTGTAGCATTTATGGTTTGTATAGTATCGGTCCCATCTTGGCGATATTCTATGATGGCATCAGATTCACTGTTATCAGACTGCCACATAATGGTTCGGCTTGTGCTATTATCTTGAGCTACAATTTGCCGAATATAACGACTTTCAGAATCGAGTAGCGGTTTTATCTCTTGCCCACTCACCACAGCTGCAGTCCGAGCAATTCGACTGTATATAGTATCCCTATATACATAGC
>CATWLR010000101.1:0-4566 GCA_958351665.1 Veillonella infantium
AAACCGATTTACTGGTTGTCTGTAGCCTTAAAGCCAATCGTTAGTTTCCTCGGCGTTTCCACAGAATTCCTGTTAAAATTACTAGGCGTGACTGTAAAAGAAGAGGCTCCTGTTACAGAGTCCGAAATCAACAAGATGCTCACCGAAGGTGTTGCTATGGGTGCGTATGAAGAAGAAGAACCTATCCTCGTAGAAAATATCTTCCATCTAGCAGATATGAATGCTGGAGACATCATGACACCTCGTACACAGCTCAAATGGATTGACCTTAATGGCACAGAGGACGAAATTATGGAAGTCCTCAAAAATGCTAACCATTACCGCATTCCTGTAGGTACCGATTCCTTGGATGAACTAAAGGGTCTCGTAACTGTATCTGACGTATTGGTACAGATCATGCAACGTCCTAGCGAACGCTCTATTCATGATATTATTGAATCTTGTTTGAAAGAGCCATTACTCATTCCAGAATCCATTACGCTCATGAAATTATTGAATGTACTCCGTACAGAAGGCGTTCATGAAACGATCGTTCTCGACGAGTACGGCGGTTTCAGCGGTCTTGTTACCTTACATGATATTATGGAAGAAATTGTAGGTCTCATGCCTTCCGGTGAAGAAGAAATCAAGGAAGAAGAGAATAAAATCGTCGAACGTGAAGATGGCTCCTGGCTTGTAGATGGTCTTCTCGACGTAGACGAATTTAAAGAATTCTTCCACATCGATGAAGAATTACCAGGCGAAGAAAAAGACTTGTACAAAACAATGGGCGGTCTATTAAACGTTCTCTTTGGCCGCATTCCAAAAGAATTAGACAAAGCAAAATGGAATGGCTATACCTTTGAAGTAGTAGATATGGATAACACCCGTATCGATAAGATTCTTGTAACCTATGAAGAACCTATCGTAGTACAAGAAACAGAAGAAAAAGATTAATACCTACTAGCTTGTAGATTTATAAGCATTGTAGATTTATAAAGAGTGAGTTCTCCTATGGAGGACTCACTTTTTATATATACCCCTAGCCGTTTACATATAAATATAGTATTATTAAATTGTATAAAATATATAATTAGACCTAATAGCGCTATTATCTAAAATAACTCTAATAGCTAAATTAGATCTACTTTCATAAAATATATCGTCCTATGATTACTAATGTGTAGTTCTGTGTCATAGGGCTTATGTGTGGTATAAAGGAGAGATTCTATGAATCAAAAAGTCATAGCAACCATAGGAGCCCTTTTAATAGGGACTGCTATAATCAGTGGTTGCGGATCTGAAAAGCAATCTGAGGATACTAGCCTCAAGGTGCGCACCATCACCATCGGTGAAGAATCTGGTACTACTAGTGCTGGCTATGCAGGCACTATCCATAATAAAACGGAAACGAACTTGGCATTTCAAATTGGGGGGCGCGTCATCAACAAATTTGTCAATGTCGGTGATACTGTACAAGCAGGCCAAGTAATTGCTCAAATCAATGGTTCAGATACATCAGCTCAAGTACAAAATGCTGAGGGTGCTGTGAAAGCTGCTCAATCGGCCTATGAATTAGCAGAAACGAATGCGAAACGATATCGCGAGCTCTACGCTCAACAAGCGATTAGTAAGTTGCAATTAGACCAAGCAGAAAACCAATTGAATGCCACATCTGCGCAATTACAACAAGCACAGGCCAGCCTCAACTTGAGTAGCAATCAAAATAGCTATACTAATTTAACCGCCCCTGATACAGGTATTATTACTGCTTTCAATATTGAAGCAGGCCAAGTCGTAGCAGCCGGTCAAAGCGTTGGCACCTTAGCGGCCGGTCACGATCCAGAAGCAGTCATTGCTCTTCCTGAGCAAGAATTGGCCAAGGTTCATGTGGGCAGCCCTGCCAATATTACATTCTGGGCTCTACCAGATGTAACCGTGCAAGGTGTGGTGCGAGAAATTTCACCAGTTCCTGACCCTGTAGCGAGAACGTATACTGTAAAAATTGCATTACAAAACCCGCCTAAAGAGGTACAACTAGGCATGACGGTCAATGCTAATTTATCTACCACAGATAACACTAATATTTCTATTCCATTGACGGCTCTTGTAAAAGATTCTAATGGCAATAATGCAGTATATATTATTCGAGATAAGAAGGCTCATCTCGTTCCTATTAAGACTGGTGAGTTTGGTAAAAACTCCGTCATCGTTACATCTGGTTTAGCTAAGGGCGACATTGTCATCACCGCAGGCACTCAACAATTACAAGAAGGGACGGCGGTTAGTCAATGAAACAATTTAACTTAGCCGAATGGGCCCTCAAACACAAGTCCATTATCTACTACTTCATGGCTGTGCTACTCACCTTTGGTATCTTCTCATATAACCACATGGGGCGTATGGAAGATCCAGACTTTACGATGCGCACCATGGTGGTCGGCGTTGCTTGGCCAGGGGCTTCCCCACAAGAAATGTCGGATCAGGTAACGGACAAATTAGAAGAAAAACTGCGCGACCTACCTGGCGTGGATTATACGAAATCTTTCACTGATGGCAGCAAATCAGTTATTTATATTAATCTGAAAGAAAACCTACCATCTGATAAAATCCGCCCCGCTTGGGAAGAAGCGCGGAACATGATTAACGACGAATGGAAATCTCTCCCACAAGGTGTTCAAGGGCCGACTATCAACGATAGATTCGATGATGTATACGGCATTATCTACGCCATTAGTGGCGATGAATTCTCGTACGAAGAAAAGCGACAACAAGCGGAAGACTTAAAACGTCAGCTTTTATCAGTTCCTAATGTAAAAAAAATCAGCCTCATTGGGGTTCAACAACAAACCCTTAATGTAACGATCAACAAGGATAAGCTAGCATCCTATAAAATCAGTACACAACAGCTATTAACGGCTATCAAACAGCAAAGTATGATGGTTCCAGCTGGTATGATTACAACAGATACAAATAATGTATATCTCCGCGTTAACGGCCTATTCGATAGTCCGCAAGCCGTACAAGATATGCCGATTCGCATAAACAATCAAACCTTGCGCCTCGGCGACATGGCTGATGTAACCATGACCTATCAAGATCCTAGTGATCCTCAATTCTACTATGAAGGGAAGCCAGCTATAGGTATTGCCATCTCCATGGATGCAGGTGGCAATAATGTGGAATTTGGTGAAGCTATCGATAAAAAACTAGCAGAATTAAAGAAAACCATTCCTGCAGGCCTCGAACTCAGTCAAGTATCGAATCAGCCTCATATTGTTAAGGAATCCATTGGTGACTTCTCACAATCTTTATTTGAAGCCATTGCTATCGTATTGCTCGTAAGCTTTGCATCTCTTGGCTTACGTACAGGTGTGGTTGTGGCCCTCACCATTCCAGTCGTTGTGTCTACCACATTCATCTTGATGTATGAAAGCGGCATTTATTTACATAAGGTTAGCCTCGGTGCCCTCATCTTGGCACTGGGCCTTCTCGTAGATGATGCCATTATCGTTGTAGAAATGATGAGCGTTAAGCTCGAAGAAGGTTGGGGTCACTTTAGATCTGCTACCTTCGCTTACCAATCGACAGCATTCCCTATGCTATCTGGTACGCTTATTACCTGTGCTGGCTTCTTGCCATTAGCATTAGCACAAGGTATGGTAGCAGAATTTACAAAATCTCTATCCATCGTTGTATTTATGGCTCTCATCCTATCTTGGTTCGCCTCTGTTCTCGTCAGCCCTGTGCTCGGCTATAAAATCATAGAAAACAAGGCTCCAAAACCTGAATCCGAATGGACTAAACGAGACCGTATCATGCACAATCTCAGTGTTACATTCTATGATAAATTTGAAAGACTGTTACATTGGGCCTTAGGTCATCATAAGGTAGTATTACTCATCACCTTAGGTGCCTTTGTGTTATCCCTACTTTCACTACCATTGATCAAGCAGGAGTTTTTCCCATCATCAACGCGTAATGAAATCATCGTATCCATGCAATTTCCTCAAAGTTCATCCATTGAATACACTGCAAATCAAGCAAAAATCATCGATGAACATTTACAAGGTAACGAACACATTTCGACCTTTACATCCTATATAGGACAAGGTTCTCCGCGTTTCGTTCTCACCTTGGAACCTGAGTTACAACGAAATAACTTCTTGCAGTACGTTATCGTTACAAAATCCTTAGAGGATCGAGATAAACTATATGATGAATTAACTTCTTATTTAAATGAAGAATTTCCTTCAGCCCTCGTAAATGCTCAATTTGTACAAATTGGCCCACCATCTAAATATCCAGTGATGCTCCGCGTAGCAGGTCCTGATCAAAAGGTGGTAAAAGACATTGCTAATCAAGTAAAAAGCAAAATGCAAGGTGACAAGGATTTACAGAATATAGCCTTTGACTGGCCAGATACGGAACCAGTAGCTAATATTCACATCGATCCTAACAAGGCTCGCCTACTCGGCATCGATAGCTATGCTGTATCCTTACACTTACAAAGTTTATTATCTGGCACTAAATCTGGGGAATACTATGAAGGTAACCAAACGATTCCTGTTACATTCCGTCTAGGAG
>CATWLR010000102.1:0-4564 GCA_958351665.1 Veillonella infantium
AGGATAACCTTTGCCCCTTTTTCGATTAAGTAATTGATAGTAGGTAATGCACTACGAATACGAGTGTCATCAGTGATAACACCGTCTTTCATAGGAACATTAAAATCAACACGAACAAATACTGTTTTATTATCTACTTGTAAACCTTCGATTGTTTGTTTCATCAAAGCCTCCCGATTATAAGCCTTTGCTTGCTACGAATGCTGCCATGTCGATAAGACGTTCGGAGTAACCCCATTCGTTATCATACCAAGAAACAACTTTTACCATGTTGCCATCCATGACCATTGTTAAATCAGCATCAACAATGGAGCTACGTGGATCGGAGCTGAAGTCACAAGATACTAATGGCACATCAGATACACCTAAGATACCTTTTAATTCGCCAGCAGCTGCTTTGCGGAATGCTTCATTGATTTCTTCTTTAGTTGCAGGTTTTTCAAGTTCGCAAACAAGATCTGTAGCAGATACGTCTGGAGTTGGAACGCGCAATGCAAAGCCATCTAATTTACCTTTTAATTGAGGCAATACTTTAGCAACAGCTTTTGCTGCACCAGTAGTTGTAGGAATGATAGACATAGCTGCTGCACGAGCACGACGAGGGTCTTTATGACGTGCATCAAGAATTTTTTGGTCATTAGTATAGGAATGAATAGTTGTCATCATGCCGCGTTTAATGCCGAATTCATCGCATAAAACTTTAGCGAATGGAGCCAAGCAGTTTGTTGTACAAGATGCATTAGAAATAATATGATGTTTTGCAGGATCATACATATCTTGGTTTACACCCATAACCATTGTTAAGTCTTCGTTTTTACCAGGTGCAGAAATCAATACTTTTTTAACAGTAGGTTGATTCAAATGAACTTTTGCTTCCTCTGCATCACGATACTTACCAGTACATTCCATAACAATTTCAACGCCTTCTTCAGACCAAGGCAATTTAGAAGCATCGCGATCATGGAATACGCGGATTTTTTTACCATCAACATAAATGTTGTCTTCATCGAATGTTACTTCGTTAGGAATTGTGCCATGAACAGAGTCGTATTTTAATAATAATGCAGTACCTTCATTATCGCCAGTAGCATTGATTGCTACAACTTCTACGTCAGGATTGTTAATCGCTGCGCGAACTACACATTTACCGATACGACCAAAACCGTTAATACCAACTTTTACTGCCATTGTTAGATCCTCCTAATAACAAAAATATTCTAACAAAATATTTAACTACTAACTTCACTTATAACGCTGAAATTTGTAACAATTGACGCATACCTTCTGCAGCTTGCTCATCAATGATAAGTATGCCTTTTTGACAAGCTCTCATAACACCAATAATGGCACTCGATTTGTCTTGGCCACCAGCCACAGCAATCACATTTGGAATTTTTGCAACATCCGGAAGTGATAACCCAATATTATTAGTGGAATAAATCAACTTACCATCTATATCGCAATATTGACCAAGAGCTTCGCCAACAGCATGATTATCTACTAACTGCTTACGAACATCATCAGCTATATGGCGCTGATCCGCCATGCGCATAGCTGTACCAATACCAAACAACAATACGTCAGTCCTACTAATGAGATCCCCAATTTCCTTAATTTGAGGTTCACAAGTCATGAGCATATGCAATGAGTCTTGTGAAAGCCCATCAGGTAAATGGAGCATTTTATAGGTCCCACGAAGTCGTTCAGCTAGCACTGAAGCAATTACGTTAGCTTGGTATTCAACTACCTCACCAACGCCCCCACGGGCAGGTACAACAATAGGATTAAATGGTAATACAGGCATCTCTTCGGCTACTGCAGCCATTGTACTGCCACCACTAATAGCAACTACAGAGTCAGGCTCTAATAATTCCTGTAATAACTTTGCTGCTGCAAAACCTAACTTTTTAACCATCAACGTTCCTTCTGTGGGCGTGATGATAACCCTATCGATATGAAGTGCTTCAGTCAATCGATGTTCTAGCTCGTTAATACGATCTAATTCATTTAAAAAATTTCGTAACTTTGGAACAATTGCATGTCCCTCATCAGTGAGAAAAATCCCTGGTTTATAAATGTCTACAAGACCATTAGCACGCATTAACTCAATATGACTTCGTACGGTTCGCTCTGGAAGGTCCGTTGCAGTAGCTAATGTCCTACGGCCTATAGGCTCTTCATAAACTAGGTGGTTTAATATTTTGTATCGCTCCTTTAATACACTAACGATTTCAGGAACAATACGTTCACATATCATTAGAAACTCGTTCATCGGGTCCCTCCTTTACCCGTTGGGATTGTATGAATCGTTTTTCGTCCCATGTGAACAAAATTCGTCCCACCTAAAATAAAAAAATACTTTTACATCTGTATTGTATACCCTATGTAGATTTTATTCAAGACTTTATAGGAGAAAACGACATAATTTAGATATTTTATACAACTTTGTACCTAGACTATGCCGTTTTATATGATTATATTATTTTGTACCGAAGATACGGTCACCAGCATCGCCTAAACCAGGCAAGATGTAACCATGATCATTAAGTTTTTCATCAAGGGCCGCTACATAAATAGGAACATCAGGATGTTCTTTATTTACTGCTTCCACACCTTCAGGAGCCGCAACAAGACACATTAACTTAATATTTTTAGCGCCTTTTTCCTTTAACAATGTAATAGCAGCTGCTGCACTACCACCAGTAGCTAACATTGGATCTGTTACTATAAAGTCGCGTTCGCCTACATCAGAAGGTAATTTACAGTAGTATTCTACAGGTTTCAATGTTTCTGGATCACGGTATAAGCCAATATGACCAACCTTTGCAGTTGGAATCAAGTTAAGCATACCATTGACCATACCTAGGCCAGCACGAAGAATTGGGATAATACCCAATTTTTTACCTGCAATACGTTTGCCAGTCATTTTAGTTAAAGGGGTTTGTACTTCTACATCCTCTAATGGAAGGTTACGAGTGATTTCATAACCCATCAACATAGTAATCTCATCAAGTAATTCTCTAAAATCCTTAGAGCCTGTTTCTGCATCACGCATCAATGTAACTTTGTGTTGAATCAATGGATGTGTCATAACATTAACTTTCATGACTGTCCTCCTATAAATAATTTACATACCCTATCGGTATCCATTTAATATTCATATTTACTCTATCACAGATTAATAAATCATGCCATAAAAATATTAAAAGGGATGTGCCTAGGCACACCCCTTTTATGCTACTTATAGGTTTATAGGACTACAATATGTAATTACTATAGTTAATCTAACAGATTAGTATAAAGGATACGCTTCACAAAGTGCTGCCACACGTTTGCTTGCTTCTTCATGAATTGCTTTATCTTCAGGATTTTTAAGAACAGTTGCAATGATGTCTGCAATTTCTTCCATATCTTTTACTTGTAAACCACGTGTTGTAAGAGCTGGTGTACCAAGACGGATACCACTTGTTACAAATGGGCTAGCTGGATCAAATGGAATTGTATTCTTATTACATGTAATACCTACTTCATCAAGTAAGTGTTCTGCTTCTTTACCTGTTAAACCTGTGCTGCGAACATCTACAAGCATAACGTGAGTATCTGTACCGCCAGAAACAATTGTTAAGCCTTTTTCTTGCAATGCAGCAGCCAATGCTTTTGCATTATCGATAACTTGTTGTGCATATACTTTAAACTCAGGTTGTAATGCTTCACCAAATGCTACAGCTTTAGCAGCGATAACATGCATCAAAGGACCACCTTGAATGCCAGGGAAGATAGCTTTGTCGATTGCTTTTGCATATTTTTCTTTGCAAAGAATCATACCACCACGAGGGCCACGCAATGTTTTATGAGTTGTTGTAGTAACGATATCAGCATATTCTACAGGATTTGGATGTAAACCTGCTGCTACAAGGCCTGCGAAATGAGCCATATCTACCATGAAGATAGCATCAACTTCATGAGCTACATCAGCCATTTTTTTGAAGTCAATTTGACGGCTATAAGCACTACCACCAGCGATAATCAATTTAGGTTTTGCTTCTAAAACGATTTTACGGAACTCATCATAATCGATTTGTTGTGTTTCTGCATCTACACCGTAAGGTACTACGTTGAAATATGTACCAGATACGTTAACAGGAGAACCATGAGTTAAATGACCACCATGGGATAAATTCATACCCACAATAGTATCACCTGGTTGTAATAATGCGAAATACACACCAAAGTTTGCTTGAGACCCAGAGTGAGGTTGTACGTTAGCATGTTCTGCACCGAACAAGCGTTTTGCGCGTTCAATAGCTAATGTTTCGATAACATCAACATTTTCACAACCGCCATAATAACGTTTACCAGGATACCCTTCTGCATATTTGTTAGTTAATACGCTACCTTGAGCTTCCATTACTGCTTGAGAAACAAAGTTTTCAGAAGCAATCATTTCCAATTTGTCACGTTGACGTGCCAACTCCTGATTGATAACAGCTTGAATATTAGGGTCTTGTTTTTCTAAGAAACTCATAAGTATCCTCCTCATGTAAATATATGCGTATAAGGTAAC